>DASRAT010000572.1:0-4892 GCA_035638015.1 Gemmataceae bacterium
TTACCGCCAAGCAAGCCCCCCACCGGTCCGGCACCGCCCCGGCGCTCGGTTGCGCGCCTGGGAGATGTTGCCACCATTCTATCGCACACCAACCTGGAAAGGGAGAACCGACCATGTCATTCCACAGTTGGCACCGGCGCTTTGCCAGCATCCTGGAACAGAATCGATTTTTGCTGGACTGGACACAGAGCGTGGCCAACACGCACACCTTAAACGTCGCATCGGTCCACGATAACCGGCGGTTGTCGTTGTCGTCGAACCTCGACATTACAGCCGGTTCGGATGATGGTCAGACTTGATTATGGCCGACGCGCAGTCTCCGCATGACACCCAGCATGATCAGGAGGACTGCCGCGGCGCCGAACAACAGGTAATTCCAGGGCACTTCCCGCGCGGCGACCGTCGGCGGAGTTGGAACGCTCAATTGCCCGTCCGTCGTTCGCACCGGAATCGGGTCATCGGTTACTTCCCAGGCCTGCGTGCGGTGAGGCGACAATGGGCTTTTCTGCCCGGCCTGGCCCAGGATCACAAAACGTACCTTGAAAAGGATGCCGTCCTGGCCGATGCGGGCCAGGCCGGTTTTTTTTGCGTTGGCTCCGCTCAACAGCCCGACAATCAGCCGGCCGGGTATCGATTCGTCAACTTCGAGCACCGCGCCCTCGGCCAGAACCGGTCCTTTTTCCACGGACTTGATTTGCAAGACCGTTTTGTCATAGTTCAATCCCATTTGCAGGCAGCCCAGCCGGTTCGCCCCTGCAAGGGTGATGGGAACTTCGATCTCCTCGCCGGCTTTCGCCTGGATATTGGGAACGGATACAGTGATCTCGCCGACTCCGGGTGCGCCTTCCACCTCGCCGAGGGCCTCTGGGGCCTTCACCAGGGCCATCGCCTGGCGCACCAGCGCCAGAACATCTTTTTCCGTCACCTTGCCGTCGAGGTCCACGTCCAGCGGTGGTTCATCCGGAATGATGCCGAGCGTCCGCTTGAGGGCACACTGGGCGTGTTGCACGCTGATATCGCCTTTGCAGCAAGTGGCCGGCGGCTCGATCACCGGCGGCATCTCCGGTTTCGAGGCTTTGACCTCCTCAACCTTGGCCCGGGTGCCGAAGCCGTAGCCAAGTTCGCGTCGCTTCCCGGGCTGCAGTTCCTCGGCGTTCCAGTACAGCACCAGGCAAGAATCCTTGCGCGAGCCCTCCGGGCTGAACGACTCCAGCGGAATGTCCCACGCGGAAGGCGCCGCCCCGGGCCAGAGCGTGATGCTCGCGCGGGCCGGCGGCTCCAGTTGCTTGCCGACCTTGAGAGTCAGCACCGCAATGGTGCCCGGGTCTTTCAGATTGGGGTTTTCCAGCGCCTCGACCCATTCCGGCACGCTCCCTTCCGGAAAGTCTTTGAAGGTGGTCACCAGCTCCGAGCCGCCGGCATACTGAAACGGCACGCCGTCATTCTCCGGGGCGCCAATGGCCGAGTCGATCATCACGCGAAGGCCGACTTTGTGTGCTTTGGTGTCTTTGTTCTCGAAGACGTAGCGGACCAGCAAGGTATCGAGCTTGCCGGACTTTCCCTGGATGATTTCCAGGATTTGGGAGATTTCCACGTTTCCAACTTTCCACACAGACCTGGACGGTACATCTTTTTCAGTGCCCTGAATCACGAATTTGCCGCCTTCGCCTCCGAATTCTACATCCTTGGCGTCGATGCGCACCAGTGTGCCATTGGTTTGACCCATGGTGTCAAAGGTGAGTTGCTTTTTAACCTTTTTGCCGTCAGGGTCTTTGAGGACCAGGAGCCCAAAGTTGTTGCGTGGGCCATACTCGAATGCGATATAGGGATCCTGTTTACCTGGCTGCTGCGGCGCCAGCCCGAGGCTGGCCACGAACGTCAGGAAGGTCAGAGCGAGCAAAAGTCGTTGTTGGCGAAAAAAAAGAACCATGCCGGCACTTCTTCCAGTTGAAAAGAGATGAGCCCGTCGCCTGTCGGTGTTGGCAATTCCCGTCAGGGTCCGATATTGGTAATGATTTCCACCTCTTGTGCGGCGGCGTCGGCAAGGTCACTGGCGGCCTTCGCGGCGGCCTCGTCGCCGCTGGCGGCGGCAGCCAGCGCTGCAATGGTTGCCCCCGCTTGCAGCAAGCGGAGATAGGTCGCCGTGCCAACGACAGTCCGGTAAGCCATCGAGTTGTACACGCGCGTCGATAGGAGCAAGACATAGTCGTTCAACGCGGCGCCCTCGCCCGATTCGATAACACCCAGTGTAGTGCCGCTGGCCGGGTCGATCCGCCACCAGGCCGTGAATTGTTTGTCGCCCAGCTGCACCGACCGCGTGGGGACAATCACCAGAAAACCGCTGTCCAGCTCTTGTTTCAGATTGTGGCGGGCCTGGACTGAAATCGCCAGGCTTGCCAGGTCGGGTTTGGCGGCCCCATCGAGCAAGATGAGCGGCACATTCTGCTTGCGCGCTTCATCCAGGACCGCGACCGTGTTTTGGATTGGCCCGCGCGCTTCGCCCTTCGCTCCCTTGCTAGCCTGCAACAGCAGCTCGAGCCGGGTTTGCAGGATGCCCAGGCTCATCGTCAGTGTGCGGGCGCGTGCCGCTCCCTTGGCATTGATGACACGGAATGAGTTGGCGACGATGTCGAAACCCTCACGGTGGATGACTTCGCCCTTGGCGCCGAGGTCTTGCTGCTGTTTGAAAATCACGATTCCCGGCGTGGCGTAATAGAAATGGCAGTCCGGGAATTGCTGGCTCGCCAGCATCAACCCCGCCGCCCTGTTTGCCAGGCCCAGGCTGACGACCGGCAAGCTCAGGCTTTTCACGCTGGACTTGAAGGCACGGTCTCCCATGCTGGCGTCGGGGTCCTTGGCGTCAAAAGTCGGCAGCGCCTGGGCCGCACAAACATCCCGGGCGGCGGAAATATGATCGCGAAGCGGGCCTACCAAACAGCCCATGTTGAGAAAGCCCGGCTCGATGCCAATCTCCCAGTAAGTGAACAACAAGTTTCGCACGCGCTGTGGATCACCGTACGCCGGCAACATTCCCTTGAATCGGCCAATGCGTCGGTCGTTTGGGTCTATGCGGTCCAAAATCGTTCGGGTGTGGATGCGTGGCTGCTGGCCCGGCCCCCGGACCTCGAAATCCACCCACTGGCCTGTAAGCCCGAAAGCCGGGGTTTTTTCTTTTTCCTTGGGATCTGGGGCCAGCACATCGCCGACGCGTTCGATGGCTTCGGCCACCTCGCTTTTGACAAAAGCCTCCGGTGGCACGCTGTCGCCGTTCATGTCGAAGCCTTCCTTGAACGCTTCCTTGCCGTCCACGAACAGCACCGGCAGAAATCGTGGCATCTTGTTTGACGCGTCAGGCCGGACCTTGTCGGGCACGTTGTAAAACTGAATGGCAGCTCCCGCCAAATCTGCCGTCGGCCAGGTCTTTTCCAGCACCGTGCGCATCTTCAGCACGTCGTCCTTGCCCTTTTCCACGCGGACACGAATCGTCACGCTGTGAAACAAATCCGCGGGCAAGTCGTTGACAATGGATTCCGGCACCGCGAAGGCATCGCCGATTTTGGCGCCGGGGAAGCTCGGATCGAGCGCGACCCAGTGGCCATTTAGCCACACCTCCAACCAGCAGTGACCCTGAACCTCCTTTGCCAGCGGCGGTTCATCGGCGGCGGGCTGCTTCGCCTGGGCCAGCATTTTCTCGATGAACGCTTGATCCTCAGAAACTCCCTTCAGCAAATCCTGCATGTCCCGCTCGGCCTTCTGCTGCGCTGGACTGGCTTTGCCGATGGCGCTGGATTTCTTGACCACCGGTTTGGCGGACTGCGCCTGATGCAGGAGTAGCTGAACGTTGTTTTCCGTTAGCGTGCCTCGGACGAATCGCGTCTTCAGGCCGTGGGACTTGAGCAGGTCGCTGAGGAGAAGACATTTGTCGAACGCGTTTCCAGCACGTCCCAGAAACGTGCCGCGGGCGCCGCGTAGCACGCCGGGATAAATCTCGAAGGCGACCTCGTCGCGGACGAATGCGAACAAATTGGCCGTGTCCGCGCCTAGCTGGTCGGCCTTTGCCGTGCGGTCGACGTCGGCCTTGGGGAATTGTGCTTGCAGGTCCTGGAGCTGGTCCAACGCCGTGTTGAGTTCGTCACGAGCCTTGGCGAACGTCAAATTCAACTTCGTGGGCGCTTTGACCGGGGCATCTTTTTTGGCTGTAACCGCTTCGGTTTCTGCTGTAGGGGACTCGGGCCTGGGCCACCAAAAGGTCAGCACGAGTCCGCCAAGGAAAAAGAGGAGCATGAAAAGAGCAACGATCCGCTCGGGCCACGACCAGCGTCTGGATTTTTTCAAGGTAGATTCCTCCCCGAAGGCCCCTCCGCAGTGGGGAACGAGGTTATCAAAAGACAATGGGACAAGCCTTTTGAGTGTTAGATTGGCAAGACCAGAGCAAACCCTCTGCACGTGGGCTATGCCCCCGTCCGGTTTGCCGTCTGCCACAAAGTGTATGTTAGTGTCGCGCCCTTGCTCATGCCAGCGGTCGTATCAGCCGGTCAATGTGGTGCCGATGAGCGCGAGCGCGCCGGCAGCGATGGCAAGGTAGTTCGCGAAGCCGCTATCAAACGCGGCAAAGTGAGCCGATTAGCAGGAACCAGCGTAGAAAGGTTTGTTGAGTGGGAAAGGGAAAGCGTGCCTGATCCAACCCCGGGCGCCGCAGTGGTCAGCTTCTTGGGTGATGCAGGCGCTTTGTCGCGCAGCGATTCCAGGTAACCAACCAGGTCGGCGAAATCGGCCGGCGTCAGGCCGCCTTGCAGGCCGTCTGGCATCACCGATTTGCCGGTCTTCTTTTTGCTTTCCACTTCGCTCTGCTTGATGATTTGCTTGGCGCCGGCGGCGTCGATCAGGGTCAG
>DASRAT010000573.1:0-3766 GCA_035638015.1 Gemmataceae bacterium
TGCACGCCCTGAGCGGTGGTATTGATGGGCCGGAACTCGCCGCCGGTTGGCCGACCCGGTTTGAGGTCCCAGATGTCGATGGTGGCCGGACCGCCGCCCATCCACAAGATGACGATGCTCTTGTTGTTACGGCGAAGCTGATTGGCGTTGGCGTAAATGGTGCGAATGAATTCCAGGCCGGGAGCGGCCATCAGCGAGTAGCCGGCGACGTGTTTGAGAAAATGCCGGCGATTCATGCCCAAGGGTAGTGACATTTGGCCACCTACTTTCGAGAACGACCGTTCGGGATACCACTTCTAGTCTGGGCTAGGACGGGAGTGGTTGTCAAGAGGATAAGCCGGCCGGGGCTTGGCCAGATAGCTTATCCCATGCCGTGTTGGACGCGCCAGCGGGCGGATAGGTTCCGCAATCCGGCCCGGCCGATCGAAGACCGCCAAGGCCGCCAAGACCGCCAGGTTTTCACGAGGGCCTTGGATGGCTGCCTTGGGGCTAGCACTCCATCTGCCGATTTGTCCTTGCAATGCCGGCCGAGGGCTTTGGCAATATCTCAAGCCCGCGAACTTGTGCAAGGAGATTGGCCCACAAATCGGCCGCGTTCAGGCAATGAACCAAAAGAGTGAAGCCCGGCAGGACGCCCCACTGAGGAAATCGACGCGGAATTGCGTTCATTGGAGCAACAAATAAAAGGACGAGGCCATGGCCTTGGTCCGGCGGCTTGGCATTGTTCGGCCGGTGACGACTCGCCAAGAAGCAGTGGAAGCAAATCGGCGGAAGGTCTTTGAGGCGAAACGGGCGCGTGAAGCTATTGCTTTTTAGTGCGGCCATAAATACTGGCTTCATGGCAATCTTCGCGAATCATCAATGGAAAACGTCACACTTCACCAAACAAAGCAAAAAAAGTCGGGGCCTGATTTCCTGAATCCTGCGATTGATGGAAATCAGCCCCGGCCCATTTTGTATCGAATCATAACTCAATCCGCGCGGGTTTTCCTGCGCCGCAGGGCATATCCACACAGACTGCCGGCGCCAATCAACATTCCTGCAATGCTCGCGGGTTCGGGAACTGCCTCGGCCGCCCCCAAGCCTGAAGCTGGCGCGAGATCATCAAGGCCAAAGATAGTCGTTCTGGCGGTTAATGTGCTACCGGCTAAATTGTACTGGTAGATAGTAAAATCATTTCGAGCCGCCACATACAAGTTGCCCGCTGCGTCTGAAGTGATGCCGTCAAATCCACCATGGCCGCCCGAATTTGCAAGAAATGTTGGCACCAGGCCCAACGTATTTGGGTCAATCAAGTAGATGCCGCCGTTGAAAGTTGTTACATATAATTTGCCACTGAAAGAGTCATAAGTTAAGCCATCAAGCTGGAAGTCAAATAGTCCAGTCGTTCTAATTGTGGCTCCTGTTGCTGCGTTGATTTCGCGTACCTCATTGCGGTTAACCACTACGTAGAGACGGTTGAGCGCGTCAAACGAAATACCATCGGTGTTAACCCCGGTTAGCACATTTGAGACCGTACCCGTCGCCAAGACCACACGAGCTAAACGCCCATTATTAAAATCGCTAACCAAAACCGTGGCGCCACCGGGTTCAAGTGCCACGTCACGGGGGCCGTTAAATCCGCCCGCAATCAAGGTATCCGCAGCCGTCACTGGATTTAGGCTGCGGAGCTGGCCGGCATTTATCGCGGTGTAAACGATGTTGCCTGCGCTATTAAATACCAGACTGTCCGCACTTGGGGTGGACGCAATGACGGTGACCACGTTTGTGCCAACATCAACTCTGACAATTTGCCCACCATCGAGTGACGTTGCATAAAGAATCTGCCCGGCTTCAACCGACCCCTGTCCAGCTGTCAAAAAACAGCAAGCGATCAAAAAACCACAAACCGCCCTTCTCATCGCTAAACTCCACTGGTTTTACCCTCACAGCATGGGGCGCTCTTACCACCTGTGAAAAAAAAATGCCTCCCGTCCTGCTTCAATGGAAGTAGGTCGGCGAGGCACCGCATACATTAAAAACTAACAACTCACAATGCGAAGTCAATTGTTTTTTTTGATTTGATTAGGCAATTTTGACTGGGACTCATGCATGACCCGCAACGATGATGGCGTCAGCCTTTCAGAATAACACCAGGCCTAAACCGGTTTAGCGAGAAGGCGCATGAACGGACCTGGTGGGCCAACGAATGAGGGCGGCCTTGTTAGCTCATAGGTATTCGCGCCAATTAGATATGCTACCACTTTGCCGCCCCATCATACCTTCCAAAAACCTCCGCCAGCGCATACATGATCTCGCCCACCGTGCACCGCGCCCGCGCCGCTTCCAGCAGCACCGGCATCATGTTTTGCGTTGTCGCCGCCACCTTCTTGATCTCCGCCAAATGCTTGGCGACCGCGGCCTTGTCCCGACCCGCCTTGATCTTGCGCAAACTATCGGTCTGCTCTTTCTCCACGCCATGATCGAGCACAAGTGTCTCCATCGGTTTCTGCTCCGCCTCGACAAACGCATTGACGCCGACGATCAGCTTGCGTTTGGCATCGACATCGCGCTGGTAGGCGAACGCGGCCTCGGCAATTTCGCGGCGGAAAAAGCCCGATTCCAGGGCGTCAATCATGCCGCCCAGTTCGTCAATGCGGTCGAAATACTTGCGGGCTTCTTGCTCCATTTGCTTGGTCAGCGTCTCGACGAAATAGCTGCCGCCAAGCGGATCGACGGTGTTGGTGACGCCGGTTTCGTAAGCCAAAACTTGCTGTGTCCGCAAAGCCAACGTGACGGCGTGTTCCGACGGCAACGCCAGCGTTTCGTCCATGCTATTGGTGTGCAGCGATTGACAACCGCCCAGCACCGCGGCCAACGCCTGGTAGGCGACGCGCATCAAGTTCACTTCGGGCTGCTTGTCCTGCAAGCTGCACCCGGCTGTCTGAGCATGAAAACGCAGCTTCCAGGAATTTTCCTTCCGAGCGCCATATTTGTTGCGCAGCGTGTCGGCCCACAGCACACGAGCCGCACGGTACTTGGCGATCTCCTCGAAAACATCATTATGGCTATTGAAAAAGAAGCTGAGCCGGCCCGCGAAGCTGTCTACGTCCATGCCGCGTTCCAGGCATTTATCGACGTAATGAAAGCCGTCGGCCAGCGTGAAGGCCAATTCTTGCACCGCCGTCGAGCCGGCCTCGCGAATGTGGTAGCCGCTGATCGACACGCCATTCCACTGCGGCACATGCTTGGCACAAAACTCGATCACATCGCACACCAGTCGCACGTGTGGCTCGGGCGGAAAGACGAATTCATTCTGGGCGTGAAACTCCTTCAAAATGTCGTTTTGAATGGTGCCACGCAGCTTTTTCCAATCGACGCCGTGATCCTGGGCATTGGCCAGGTAAAACGCCATGACGATGATCGCCGGGGCGTTGATGGTCATCGACACCGACACATCAGCGAGATTGATGCCGTCGAAGAGTTGCCGCATGTCGTCGAGCGTATCGACGGCGACGCCAAGCCGGCCGACTTCGCCGACCGAGCGGGCATCGTCCGAGTCCAAACCCATGAGCGTCGGCAAATCAAACGCAGTGCTGAGGCCAGTTTGGCCCTTGCTCAGGAGAAATTTGAAACGCTCGTTGGTCTGCCGAGCGGTGCCGAAGCCGGCGAATTGCCGCATGGTCCACAGGCGGCCGCGGTACATCTGCTCGTGCACGCCGCGGGTGAACGGGTATTGGCCGGGGCGTCCGAGATATTTTTCCTCGGTGATTCCCAAGCGGGCGAA
>DASRAT010000574.1:0-4152 GCA_035638015.1 Gemmataceae bacterium
TTTTTGCCCAGTGGCGTGAGCAGATCGTTCAACACCACATCGAACTGCTCGACCAACCGTTTGTCGCCACGGGCACGCTCCAATTCCGCCCGGCACACCAGCAAGAGTTGGTCGGGATCGCGGATGTTGTCGCCTTGCTTGGCATAGGTGCGGATGAACCAGAGCAGTTCCTCGCCGGATTTCTTGAAATCGCCACGGTCGCGGTAGAGTTGGGCCAATACCCAGTGGGAGAGGAATTGATCCTTGTCTTGCTTGAGCGAAGCCTGGACTGCCTTCTCGGCATCTTCCCAGCGTCCACGAAGGAACAGCAACTCGGCACGATGGGCGAGCAGATCGGCATTGGCAGGTTCGTCTTTGAGGGCGGCGTCGAGGACGGCCAGGGCTTTGTCGTATTGGCCTTCGCTTTGCCAGGCGCGGTTGATGCCGATGGCTGCGACAACTTTGTTTTGCTTGGCCGCCGCCTCGAAAAGCCCACGGGCCTCGGCGTAATTGCCGCGCAAGAGACGCTCGTTGGCGTCTTTCAACGTGGGTGGGCCGGCGTGAGCCGGGCCAACGGCTGCGAACAGCAGCAAACAGGAAACGAGATAGCGCATCCTCATCCTTCCCGCCGGGCGTAAGGCGACACGATTAGGGTAGCGGGCGTTCAGCCAAAACGCAAGCATGCGATTGGGGATAGGTGATTGCTTACCCAAGGGCCCGCGCATATACTGTGTGCATCACTTCTCTTTTTTGGAGGGCCTTCACATGCAACGTATCTTTGGACTGTGCGCGGCCATGCTTGTGGCCTTGGTGGTGTGGAACAACGTGGAGGGCGGGGAGCAAAAAGATGTCACCATCACCGGCAAGGTGACCTGTGCCAAATGCGACTTGAAGAAGGAAACCAAGTGCATGACGGTCGTTGTCGAAAAGAAAGACGGCAAGGAAGCGATCTACTACTTCGATGCTGCCGCAGAGAAGAAATTCCACATGGACATTTGCACGGAAGCCAAAGACGGCACGGTGACCGGCACTGTCGCGGAAAAAGACGGCAAGAAGTCGATCACCGTCAAAGAGGTGAAATACGGCAAGTGATCGCCCAGGTTTTTCGCGTGAACAAATTGAAAACAGCGCCACCTGTCGCGGGTGGCGTTTTTTTGTTGGCCAGGCTCGTCTGGCGACGTTGCGGCATGGCGGGTAACATAACAGCCAAGGGAGGACCAAGCACGTGAAGATCATTCTCGCCAACCCGCGCGGTTTTTGCGCCGGCGTCAACATGGCCATCGACAGTCTGGACCGGGCCTTGAAGCTTTTCGGCACGCCGCTTTATGTTTATCACGAGATCGTACACAATCGGCCGGTGGTGGAACGCTTTCGCAAACAGGGCGTGGTCTTCGTCGATGGCATCGACGAAGTGCCCGCGGGGTCCAATGTGCTTTACAGCGCCCACGGCGTCGCGCCTGCCATACGCCAGGCTTCGGTCGAACGCAATTTGCGGGCCATTGACGCCACCTGTCCACTGGTGACCAAGGTCCACCTGGAAGCGGTGCGCTTTGCCAAGGAGGGTTACACGATCCTGCTCATCGGGCATGAGGGCCATGACGAAGTGCTGGGCACCATGGGCGAAGCGCCCAATAACATGCTGCTCGTTCAAGATGCCGAGGAGGTTGATCGCCTGGAACTGCCGGCCAACGCCAAGGTGGCCTATCTGACGCAGACGACGCTGAGCGTGGATGACGCCGAGGTGATCATCAACGCGCTGCGGCGGAGATTTCCGAACATCGTGGGGCCTTCCAAGGACGACATTTGCTACGCCACGCAGAATCGGCAGGAAGCGGTCAAGGAACTGATGCCGGAGGCTGATCTGGTAGTGGTCTTGGGCAGCCGCAATAGCTCGAACAGCCAGCGTCTCGCGGAATTGGCGCATAGCTCAGGCAAGCGGGCGTTTTTGATTGACGGCGTCAAGGAAATTAAAGATGCATGGTTCCAAGGCGACGAGACCGTGCTGATTACGGCGGGCGCGAGTGCACCGGAAGAGGTGGTGCAAGAGTGTGTGGAGTATTTGCAGAAGCGCTATGGAGCGACGGTGGAATCACGGATCGTGCGCGAGGAGCATGTGAATTTTCCGCTGCCGCGAGAGCTGCGGGTGTTGGCCAGCTAATGGCAATTTATGGCGAGCCGAGCCGCGTAAGCGACCACGGTATGCCGGCTGGGAACTTTCACGATGTCAACATCCCCAGCCTCGCTCCTTCTTCCTTCCCCTCAAAACCGCCGAGCCGCCGCCGAACAATTCTCTTTCGCCAACCAATGGCTGGTAGCTCACCGACCTGAAAAGGCTGTGCCGTTTTTGCTCCATTGTTGCCGACTTGATCCCAGCAATCTTATTTATCGGCAATCCCTGCGGGACGCGCAGCATGGGCTGTCCCCTAAAACAGGGTTGTTCGCACGCATTCGCAAATGGTCCACGCTTCAGCGCTTGAAGCACTCCTTGCATGCGAAGAATTGGCCGAACGTGCTGGAAGCCGCGGAGGCTGTTCTCTGTTTGGACGCCTCGAATGCGACGGCTCACCTTGCCCTGACCGACGCCTTCGAGGCGATGGGGCTTTTGGAGCAAGCGCTTTGGTGCCTGGAGCAAATGGAAGTGGGTGGCAACACGGGCGAGGTTATCAAGGCCAAACTCGTTGGCCTGTACGAACGGGCTGGTAGATTTAGCCGGGCAAAAGAGGTTACCTCCGCCCCCAAATTATTGGACGCAGAGGCGGAGACACAAGCGAGATTGCTGCGTGAGCAGATTGCGGTGACACCCACCAGTGCTCAACTTTATGTTCAGCTCATCCATGTGTATCGTGCGGCCGGCGATCAGGATGCAGCGCGAGCCTGGCTGTTGCGTGGATTGACGGCGACCGTCAATGACTTCGAGTTAGCACTCGAGCAGGCACAAATGGATTTGACGACTCTGCGAGAAGATGCGGCCATTGCCGAACAACGGTTGGCCAACGATCCCACCAGCCAGGAGTTGACAGCATTGTTAGATCGCGCCAGGCATGAGATTCAATGCCGCACCATTGACCTTTGCCGTCAACGGGCGGACCGCTATGCCTCCGAGAAGCGTTGGCGGCTGGAGCTGGGCGTCGAATTGTTGAAGGCCGGCCAGTTTGACGCGGCTCTGGAGGCGTTTGCGGAGGCTCGGAGCGACGACAAACTCGCCTGGCGAGCGCTGGTTTATGCGGGCTATTGTCACGTGAATCGCAAGCAAATGAGGAAGGCGGCGCCGTTTTTTGAGGAGGCACTGCCGCTGATTCCGCCTGAGGCGGAGGCGACGCGGAAGGAGGTGGAGGCCCTGTTGGCTCAATGGCGCGCCTGAATGACGTTAACGCTCCACATCCCATACCAATACAGTCGAATCCATGCTCGAAGTGGCAAGCCGTTTGCCGTCTGCGGAAAACGACGTCGCAAATATCATGTACGTGTGGTCGCCCATCTTGCGCAGTAATTTCCCAGATTCGAGATCCCAAAGGTGCAAGCCGTTGAGATAGAGATAGGTGACCAATGTCTTACCGTCAGGCGACAACCCTAGCGCGACTCCCTTTTCTTTGGCATTGCCCCAGGCTGGCAGTTCATTGCGTGTCTTGATGTCCCAACGCTTGACCACTTCGCCGCGAACCGCCGCCACGAGCGTTTTGCCATCGGGTGAAAAAGCAAGGACGGGCGTGGTGAAACCCGAAATGTTATTCTTCACCTGCCAAGAGTATATCGTTTCCAGGGTGTTGGCGTCCAAAAGGTCAAAAGCTATGAAACTGCTCATTTCCCGTTCGGCGGCGATGGTTTTGCCGTCGCGCGAAAAAGCGACGCCTTTATAAGAACCCTTTTCATCTCGCTTGGAAACCAATTCCTTGCCGGTCGCTGCATCCCAAAGCCGTAAGGCGTAAATTCCCGAGGAGGCCACGACCTTGCCGTCCGGCGAAAACGCGACGTTGTTGACCCAATCGCCATGTTCAAGAGTGAGCCGAGGCTTTCCCGTGGCTGGATCCCACAAAACGACTGTCTTGTCCCAACTTGCGGAGGCCAGAGCTTTGCCGTCCGGGGAAAACGCCACGGAAAAGACCTTATCGTTGTGTCCGAACCTTCGAATTTCCTTGCCGTTGCCGCATCCCATATCCGAACTGTTAGATCGTC
>DASRAT010000575.1:0-8026 GCA_035638015.1 Gemmataceae bacterium
ATGTTGAAAAGGAGCGAACAACCTATGGCAACGGCCACCGAAAAACAGATGCCATCGCCGCTTTGGAGTATGGAGCGACTGCGCAAGCACTTGGGAATGATTCCCGCGGAGCGAATCCTTTTGTTTCCCTACAACGGTCCGGCGACGCAAGAGGATGTGGTTTATCTCGACGACCATCATAATTTGGTGTGCGAACTCATCGATGGCATTCTCGTGAGGAAGCCGATGGCTAGCGAAGAATCAAGGTTGGCAATGTTCCTTGGCCGTAAGATTGGCAATTTTGCGGAAAACCAAAAACTGGGCGACGTGCTTGGCGAAGCAGGACTTCTGGAACTCATGCCCGGGCAGGTGCGGGTTCCTGACGTTTCATTTATTTCCAAGCGACGATTTCCAGGAGGAAAGCGGCCCAAAAAGAAAATCTGGCCCGTGGTCCCTGATCTGGCGGTGGAGGTGCTAAGTGAAAGCAACACTCCCAAGGAGATGGCCCGCAAGCGACGGGAGTATTTTGCCCAAGGCACGCTATTGGTTTGGCAGGTCGATCCCAGAAAACGAACCGTTGAGGTTTTCACCTCCCCGACTGAATCGAGAGTTTTCCACGTCGGCCAAACGCTGGACGGCGGCGACGTGCTACCCGGGTTCAAGCTGAAAGTGAGCGAGATATTCGAGGAATGATGCTGGGGGACGCGGAAAACGTTTGAGGCGGTGGGGAAGTGGCAGATGTTTAGTTGAGCGACGGAAGGATTCCACCCTGGACCACGACCAGCGCTTCAAAATCTTGATCCAGACGTTTTCTCCGACTTTCTGCAAGAAAGTGGAAGTGCAAAAGTGTGGTTGCTATTGGTGACAAAAATGTCTCGACTTTTGCTGGTTGTAGAGGATCGTTTTCAAATCAAACAACGTGGATTGTTACTTGCTCCGCAGCTTGACTTGGAGGCCTGCAAAGGGCTGTCGTTGACGGATGTACCCATCGAATTACGGAAACCGGACGGCGTGGTCGTGCCGACAAAGGCAACAATTGGTGTACTTTCTAACCCATCACGGCCCTTTGTCATTATCCTACCAGGGCACCAGTCCGCCGACGTTCCAATTGGCACAGAATTGTGGCTAAAGCCGGATGTGCCTCCGGGCCAGACCAAGGAGTTCACAACGTGAAACCCCTCGCCGACCAACTCCCCCTCATCCGCCGCGGTTGCGAGCAAGTCGTCCCCGAGGACGAACTGCTCAAAAAGCTCGAGCGCAGTGTCGCCACCGGCAAGCCGTTGCGCGTTAAGTACGGCATCGACCCCACCGGCATCGATGTGCATCTGGGCCATACCGTGCCGCTGCGCAAGCTTCGCCTTTTTCAGGAGCTGGGCCACCAGGCCGTCCTCATCATCGGCAACTACACCGCCCTGGTCGGCGATCCCAGCGGCCGCGATCAGACGCGGGCTCGGCTCACGCAGGAGCAGGTCGAGGCCAACGCCAAGGATTATCTCAAGCAGGTCAGCAAGGTCATCGACATCAGCAAAACCGAAGTGACGTATAATGGCGACTGGTTCAAGCGGTTTCAGTTTCTCGATGTGCTTGCCCTGACCAGCAAGATCACCATGCAGCGGATGCTGGAACGCGACGACTTCACCAAACGCCGCGAAGCCGGCACGCCCATCTATCTGCACGAATGCCTCTACCCGCTCATGCAAGGCCACGACAGCGTCGAGATCAAAGCCGACATCGAGCTGGGCGGCAGCGAGCAACTTTTCAGCCTCATGGTCGGCCGGCATTTGCAAGTTGACGCCGGCCAGGAGCCGCAGATTTGCATGACGCTGCCGATCCTGGTCGGCCTCGACGGCACCCGGCGAATGGGCAAGAGCCTCGGCAATTATGTCGGCGTCGGCGAGCCGGCGCAGGTGCAGTTCGACAAGACGATGAGCATTCCCGATACCCTCATGACGCAATGGTTCGAGCTGTTGACCGACCGCCCGGCGGACGAAATCGCTCGCTTGACGAGTTCGGCGGTCACGCATCCGATGGAGGCCAAGAAGACGCTGGCGGCGGATATTGTCGCCTTTTACTACGGCCGAGATGCCGCGGCGTCCGCGCGGGGCGAATGGGAAAGACAAAAATCGCTGAAACAGGATCCTACTGACATTGCAGAGAAGGAGGTGCCTTCGTCAGAATTGGTGGACGGCAAAATGTGGATTTGCAAGTTGCTGGTGCTTTTGGGATTGGCGGAGTCGAACAGCGAGGGGCGGCGGGCGATTCAGGGAGGAGCGGTCAATATCGGGCCGAATAAGGAAGTGATTAGCGATTCCCAGGCTAACGTGGTGGTGACGGATGGGTTGATTGTGCGGAATGGGAAACGCAAGATCGCGAGAGTGAAATTGATTTAAGGGTCGCCGGTGCGGCAAACATGATTAAAACCTCGAACCTCGACAGCAAGTTAAACGCAATCCGGACCTCGTTTTCCGGGTTGGTCGGGGCGCGAATCGCATATTATGAAACGGCGGAGTTGCTGCTTGAGGGCGGCACTTGGACGCCTTGGCCTGATTTGCCAATTCGGTTGTACACGGATGCGCTGAGACTCATTGCCATCGCCTGGTCAGAATTTGACAACCTTTGGATTGAGACAGATTCGTCGTTACCTTTTCCGATTGAGGAATCCACGATTCGATGGGTGAGGAACTCACTTGAAAAAATAAACGCGTTGGTCGGCACCACAATTCGTTCGGTCATGATTGGTCGGGGTGAAATGTCAGTCGAAGGGCGGGATGTAGAAATCTGGACCAGATTGTTGATACAGGTTGGCCCTGGCTGGTTGGAGATATTTAACGCCCTGGATGAGAACGGTTACGACTTTCATTTCCGAATGCCAGCGGGCGAATTTATTCAGTGCATTTGAGTCCTTTCCCTGGGTGGGTAGATTTATTGCGTGCCTTCGGGGCGAGATGCCACCAGTTGAGGTCCGTTTACGGACCTTCCCGCGCAGCGGTTCAGGCCCGCCGTTTACGGCGGGTGGTCAGGTGTGATGAATATCCGATAGCCCCGTTCACGGGGCTTGTTGACCGCTCCCAATGAGCATCCCCATGTCGCGAAACTACTACGCCGAGATCAATCTGCACGTCACCTGGCTCACCAAGGCCAGCTCGCCATTGCTCGTCCCGACGGTCGAATCGATTGTCCGCCACAATATCCGCGGAAAATGCGTTAATACGCCCGGCGTCTACATCCACGAAATCGGTGGAATTGAAACTCATGTCCACATTGCACTGAGCATTCCGCCCACGCTTCCAATAAGTGAGTTCATTGGTCAGCTCAAAGGCGCCTCTTCGTTTGAAGCCAATCAGAAAATGGGATACAAGGCGCTCGAATGGCAAGCGGGATATGGTGTTGTCAGCTTTGGGACGGGCGATTTGGAATGGGTCAAGGACTACATAAGAAATTAACGCGAACGGCATTCGGGCGGGAAGATAGTTGATCGGTTGGAGCGGATCACCGAGTTGGAGGAGGCCGCCGCGTGCACGCCGCAAGCCCCGTAAACGGGGCTAAGAATTTTCGGTTTGGCCCGTGAACCCGCCGTAAACGGCGGGCCTCAACCGCTTCGCGGAAAGGTCCGTAAACGGACCTTCCATCGAAACAAACTAACGTATTTGACGAAAATCAATCCCGGGCATGCAATCCATCTCCGTGACAGCGAACACAGAAGAGGAACCCGTAAAATGAATCTGTGAGATTCGCTTCATTCAGACTATCATTTGAGAATTCGTCCTGTAAGCGGAATGAGTATCACCGAGACTAACACGGCTTCGCCCATCCGGCGAGAGTTTCTGGGCTGGGACAAACCCGCCCTTCCCGAAGCGGCGCAGCGGCTAGCCGCGCGCTATCGTCAGGGCCCAACTCTCGACCTCAGCCGCATCATCGTCGTCGTTCCTGGTCAACGGGCCGGCCGGCGCTTGCAAGAACTGCTGGCATTCTTATGCCAGGACAAACATCTCCTGTTCACCCCGCCGGATGTAGTCACCGAAGGCCGTTTGGCGGAGATGCTGTACACCCCAAAATTGCCGTTCGCCAATGACAATGTGCAGGATCTAACCTGGGCCCAAGCCCTCCGCGAACTGCCCCCCGAAAAGCAGCGCCATGTCGTGCCGCATCCGCCGGGGGCCGACGAGCCACTTCGTTGGTTGGCATTGGCCAAGGTAATGCGGCGTCTGCATGTTGAGCTCGCCGCCGACGGCCTGGACTTTGACGCGGTCCGCAAGCAAGGCCCCAAACTCGCCACGTTCGCGGAAGGCCAGCGCTGGGAAGCGTTGGTCGCCGCCCAAATCCGCTACCACACCATCCTCGACAGCCAAAAACTCTGGGACATTCAAACCGCCCGGCTCAAAGCCATCGAGTTTCGCGAAATCGCCACCGACCGCGACATCATCCTCCTGGGCACGGTCGATCTCAACACCACCCTGCGGCAAATGCTTGATCTCATTCCGGGCCGCGTGACCGCTTACATCGTCGCCCCGGAAGAAATGGCAGAGCGTTTCGACGCACATGGCTGCCTGATTTCCAATGCCTGGTGCAATGCAACCATTCCGCTGAGCGACGATCAACTACGCCACGTCGATGGCCCGGTGGAGCAAGCCGACGCGGTGACCGCATGGTTGGGCGAGTTGGGTGGCCGCTATCGCCGCGATGAAGTCGTGATCGGCGTACCGGATCAAAAGCTAGCGCCGCAGTTGCAGCGGCAATTATCGCAATCAGGTGTCATGGCCCGCTGGGTGGAAGGCGTGAAACTTTCCCAAACCGGCCCGCTTCGTTTGTTAACAGCCGCCGTGAAGTTTGCCGATGGCCGCCGTTACGACGATTTGGCCGCATTGCTGCGGCACGCAGACATCGAGGATTGGCTTAATCCATTGATCCGCGAGCTGCCATCAGATCTCCCCTCTCCCCCGCCGCGGGGGAGAGGGGTAGGGGGTGAGGGGATACATGCCAACTCGCTGCCGGCCCAGCTCGATCTGCTTTACAACAAGCGACTTCCCAACCGAATTAGCGCTAAGTCAATTCCGCCCGATCCGGATCATTGGCCCAACCTCGCGACAGCTCTCGAAAAAATCGAGAATTGGCTGGAAGAAACGGCGACCAGTCGCCCGCTTCGCCAATGGGGAACCGTCTTTCGCAATTTGCTCAACACCATTTACGGCGACGCCGTACTCGACCTCGACAATCCCGCCGACGCGACGTTGCACAAAACCTTCCGCCGCATTGTCGAAGAACTGGATAAGCTGGACGACATTCCCGAAGCGCTGGATACAAAATCATTTTCCGCGGCCGACGCGCTACAGTTTGCATTGGGTGCGCTAGGCGATGAAGCGTTGGCGCCGCCGGCCGATCCCGACGCCGTCGAAATGCTAGGCTGGCTGGAATTGCCGCTCGACGACTCGCAAGCATTAGTCGTCACCTCATTCAATGAAGGATTTGTGCCGCAAGCGACGGGCGCCGATCTCTTTTTGCCGGATCGCCTCCGCCGCGAACTGGGTTTGCTGCACAACGAGCGGCGTTACGCCCGTGACGCCTATGCCACGAGCGTGCTTTGCAAATCGCGAAAACAATTGCGCGTGTTGGTCGCCCGCCGCGATACCGAGAACGATCCGCTGCAACCCAGCCGGCTCTTGTTCGCTTGCGAGGATGAAACGCTGATTCGCCGGGCTCGGCGCTTTTTCGCGGAGCACAAAACGACCACCGCGCCGCGCCGGCTGTTGCTTGCCGCCGGCAATAATATACCCGCCACATCGCGTTTCGTCGTGCCGCCGGTAGTGCAGCCAACAGACAAACTCCAGGCCATTTCGGTGACGCGTTTCCGATCATACATCGCGTGTCCCTACCGCTATTACCTGCGACATGTCCGCAAGCTCGAAGTGGTGGATGACGAGGCCCGCGAACTGGACGGCAGCGCCTTCGGTATTCTGCTGCATGGCGCCCTCAGCGCCCTGGGCCGACACGCCGAGTCACCGCGGCATTCCACTGACGAAAAGCAAGTGTTCGAGTTTCTGGAGGACCGTCTTCACGCTTTCGCCAACGCTCGCTACGGCGGCAGTCAACGCCGGGCCGCGATCCGGTTGCAGCTGGAGCAAGCCCGCCAGCGTCTCAAGGCTTTTGCAGCGGAGCAAGTCGCGCTGGTCGAGGAAGGTTGGCAAATCGTCTTCGCCGAGGACGAGGAGCTAACGACTGGAGACTTGCGAGTGCCGTTCATTGTGGACGGCGTGTCCATTGACCTCACCGGCCGCATCGACCGCATTGACTTTCACCAGGAGAGCGGCACAGTCCGCGTGCTGGATTACAAAACCGCCGACGCTGCTCATTTGCCCGACAAGGCGCATCGCGACAAGGAGGTTTGGATTGACCTGCAATTGCCGCTCTATCGCCATCTTTGGAAAGGAATGAAAAACCTGCCCGTGCCCGCCAGCAGCAAGATCGAGCTGGGTTACTTCAACTTGCCCAAACAGATTGGCGAAACAGGTGTGGCCCTGGCCGAGTGGGATAACGCCGCTCTGGCGGAAGCGGACGAACAGGCCCGCGACGTGATTCGCAATCTGCGCAACGGTGTGTTTTGGCCGCCTGCCTATCCGCCGCCCGACCATAGCGAAGATTTCGCCGCCATTTGCCTGGACAACGTGATGACCGGGCCGGCTGTCAGCGAAGAAGGCGAAGGAGGCGAATCGTGACCAGCGAATCGTTCGCCCACCTGGTGATTCGCGCCTCGGCCGGAAGCGGCAAGACGCATCAATTGACCAATCGCTATTTGGGGCTGTTGGCGACCGGCGTCGCGCCGGAGTCGATGCTGGCGACAACCTTCACGCGCAAGGCCGCTGCCGAGATTCTGGATCGAGTGTTGGCCCGTTTGGCGAAAGCCGCTGGCGATGCAGCGTTAACCACTGCTCTCACCAAGGAAATCGGCCGGCCTATCGCGGGACCAGGGGAGGTAACTTCTCTGCTCCGCAAATTGTTGGCCAATTTACACCGCGTGCGCATCGGCACGCTGGACAGTTTTTACATCGCTCTGGCCGGCAGTTTTAGTCTTGAACTGGGCCTGCCCGCAGGTTGGTCGATCTGCGAGGACACGGACGATGCCGAGCTGCGCCGCGAGGCGCTGGAACTGCTCCTGGATCAGCAGCCGGACGACATTGTCAGGCTCTTCCCGCTCTTGAGCAAAGGCGAATTGAAACGGTCGGTCCAGCGAGAATTGCAGGACATTGTCAAACTGCACCATGACATTTTCCTTGGTTCGACGCGACCGGCCTGGGAACGCCTTCGTGTTCCCCCCGGCGTCCCCGTAGCGCATTGCAACGCGGCGCTGGAAAAACTAAGGCTTGTCGACGCATCCGCTTTTGGCGACAAGCGCATGGGGCCAGCCAAGGACAAGGACGTGGAAAAATTCGAGCAGCAGGATTGGGCCGCATTTATTGCAAGTGGCTTGGCGGGCAAAGTGGCCTCGGGCGACCCGACCTATCAAAGGAAGCCAATTCCAAGCAATGTCCTGGCGCATTATGAAAAGCTCGTGCAATATGCCCGCTGGGAGCTGCTGCGCAGGCTTGCCGATCAAACCAAGGCAACCTTTGACTTGCTGGAACGCTTTGATCGTGAGCTGAGATTGCTCAAACAAAATGCCGGGCAAATGCGTTTTGGCGAAGTGACCCAGGCAATTGTCGAAGGACTGCGACGCAATGCATTGGGAGCCGACGGCCTGGCATTCCGGCTCGACGGCGGTGTCGAGCATCTCTTGCTGGACGAGTTTCAGGACACGGCGCTTGCCCAATGGCTCGTGCTTCAACCGATCGCTCAACGGATTACCAAGGCTGCTAATGAGCCCACCCGCTCCTTCTTTTGCGTGGGCGACGTCAAGCAAGCCATCTACGGTTGGCGCGGCGGCATGGCCGCAATCTTGGATACGCTGCAGGTGCATTTAGGGCCGTTGAAGGAGGAGCCTCATCTAAAGAGCCGGCGCTCTGCACAACCAATAATCGACGCTGTTAACAAGTTTTTCAGCAGTCTGCCTCAATTG
>DASRAT010000576.1:0-5283 GCA_035638015.1 Gemmataceae bacterium
TTTTCGTCCCGGAATGGAATGGCCCAGCCGCCCCATTTGTCGAAGCCTTCGACGGCGTCGATGAGGTGGCCGTAAAACGAGTATCGGCGCATCTCACCGTCCGTTAGCACATTGAGTCCCGCGGCAACCTGCGTAGTGATGGCTTCATTGACGGCGCGGTCTTCGATCTTTTTGAACGCGGCATTGTTGATCTCGCCCTTCTCGTGTGCGAGGCGGGCTTCTTTCAAGTAAGAGGGGCGGAGCAGGCTGCCCACGACGTCGCTGCGGATGGCGGACATGGAGAGTCTCCCTGGTTGGGGACAGGGTGGATGGCAACTAAAGCTGGTCTTTGGCAAGTTATATTGAAAAGCCCTGGCCGGGTTGCAGTTTGACGCGGCACGGCCGCGCTCAGGAGCTTAGTAGTTGCGGAGTGTTCAACAGCGTGCGTCGGTTTCATCGCTTCAATCGCACCGAGGCGGGAAACGCTTGGTGTTGGCGGTTTAGGATGGGCCTGCGACCAACCGCGAGCCGCACGCCGCCATTGATGGCCATACGCTCGGTTGGTTGATAATGTGGCCTTTGGCAAGCTGAGTCTTGAGCCATGCTGCGTGCAATTTCACCTCCCTCGTCAGGAGTACACCATGTTCAAGCTTTTCACTTTCCTCGCCTGTTTCGCGGCAATGTGCACATTGGCCGTATGCACAGCGAGCCGCGGCCAGAAAGCCGAGCAACCGGCGCCGGCCATTCCAGAAATGAAATTCAACGAGGTCAAGGAAGTGGCGCCAGGCGTCTTCTTCCGCTATTCTTCCATATCCGCGACCGATCCCAAGGTTCCCTTTGGGGGATGCAATAATATCTGGGTCGTGTTCAAGGATTATGTCTTCGTGGTGGATGCGAACTTTCCCAAGGAAGCCGGCGATGTGATTGCGGACATCAAAAAAACCACGAAGAAACCCATCAAGTATGTGCTTGACACGCACCATCACGGGGAT
Source organism: Gemmataceae bacterium (assembly GCA_035638015.1). Classification (GTDB taxonomy): domain Bacteria; phylum Planctomycetota; class Planctomycetia; order Gemmatales; family Gemmataceae; genus DASRAT01. The sequence goes on from DASRAT010000576.1 coordinate 972, forward strand.
CACGCCTACGGCAACAACATCTGGGCCAAGGAAGGCGCCCAGATCATTGCCAGCAGCATAACGAGCCGCCTGCTCAAGGTCAACGGACCCAAGCAGTGGGAAGAGGCATCCAAGGGGCCGAAGGGTCGCGACGACCTCAAGAAGAGTGAACTCAAACAGGCCGACATAACCTTCGACGAAAAGTATGTGCTCGATGACGGCGCCCAGCGCGTCGAGATCTTTGCCATTGGCCATGCTCACACGAGCGGGGATGCTGTTGCTTACCTTCCGAAGCTGAAAGTTCTTTGCACGGGCGATGCCTGCGTGAATGGGGCGTTCAACTTCATGGGCCATTCCAATTCCGCAGCCTGGATCATCTGCCTCGATAAGCTGCAAAAGCTCGACGTCGATCTCGTTTGTCCAGGTCACGGCAAGGTCAGCAAAAAGGACCTGCTGGCGACGCAGCAACGGTACTTTGCCGATATGCGAGCGCATATCAAGAAGGGGATCGACGACAAAAAGACGCTGGATGCCATTGGCAAAAGCCTCGACTTGCCGTGGTACAAAGAGTGGACCGGGAAGGACGCCAGCACGATCAAGGACAACATCAAGCACGTGTACGATGAGCTAACGGGGAAAATCGACCATGATCGAATTGGTTTTGGCCCCGCCCCTCTTAACTGGACCGCTGAACGACCCGCGGTTGCCGGCCGCGAATCTTCCGGAGCCAGCGCGGACAAGTGAAGCTTTGTGAATGGGTTGGCGGACACTGTGGTTGTGTCGATGTCTGGGCTCAAGGCATCGTTTGGAACACACGCGTTCACGGTCTCATTGTGGTCCAAGCGTCCGGTCCAAGTTAAACGCGGCACTAATTAGAGCCAAATGCGTGAACGCCTGGGGAAAATTGCCGAGCGCTTCACCGCTGGTGCCCGTTTGCTCCGCATAGAGACCGAGATGATTGGCATAGCCGAGCATTTGCTCGAAAAGCAGCCTAGCGTCGTCCAGGCGCGACGGGTCGGTGCGGCCAGCGCGGGTCAGGGCCTCGACCAGCCAGAAGGAGCACATGTTGAAGGTTCCCTCGCGGCCGGGCAGGCCATCGGGAGCGGCGGCGGGATCGTAGCGGTAGACCAGGCCATCGGCAGCCAGTCCGCCGGCGCCCACTTGCTTGCGTATCGCGTCCACAGTGCTGAGCATGCGCGGATCGCTTGGCGCCATGAAGAAAACCAACGGCATCAGCAAACTGGAAGCATCCAGGGCGTCGGAACCGTAAGCCTGCACAAACGCATTACGGCGTGCGTCCCATCCCTTGGTCATAACTTCTTCGTAAATCTCATCGCGGGTTTTCAACCAGCGGGCCCGGTCGGCAGGAAAGGAGCGCTTGTCCGCCAGGCGCAGACTGCGGTCCAGGGCGACCCACGACATGACTTTTGAATAGACAAAGTGCCGGCGGCCGCCGCGCACTTCCCAGATGCCTTCGTCCTCTCGTTTCCAGTTATCGCAAAGCCAGTCAATGAGGCGGCGCAAGCGCAGCCAGCCATCGTAACCAATGGGTTCGACATACTTGTTGTGAAGATAAACCGCATCCATCAGTTCGCCGTAGATGTCGAGCTGGAGTTGGCGGTGAGCCGCGTTGCCGATCCGGACCGGGCCGGAACCGCGATAACCTTCCAAATGATCGAGCGTCTCTTCGGCGAGATCGGCACGGCCGTCGATGCCGTACATGAGCTGCAAGGGACCGGCGGAGTTGCAATCTGCATCCTGCCAGCGGTCCTTCAACCAATCCTTGAACCGCGCCGCTTCTTCGGTAAAGCCGAGCCGCAAGAGACCGTACAGCGTGAACGCGGCATCGCGAATCCAGGTGTAGCGGTAGTCCCAGTTGCGCACGCCGCCGATTGCCTCCGGCAGACTGCATGTGGGGGCTGCGACAATCGCACCCGTTGGCTCGAACGAGAGGAGTTTAAGCGTCAAGGCGGAACGCTGGACGATCTCACGCCAGCGGCCGTGGTAGGTACAATGCGACAACCAACGTCGCCAGTATTCGACTGTGGCGCGAAAGAGTTCCTCTGCCTCGTCAAGGCCCGGACAACGCCGGTGCTGCTCCTGCGGATCAAGGAAACGCAGGACAAACGTTGCTTTTTCACCCTCCTTCAGGACAAAGTCGGCAACCACACCATCGCCTTTTTGCTGCAGGGACACTGGAGCGGCCAATCCAAGACCGAAGTCGCGTCCCATAAAGCGGGCGCCGTGCTGATCAAGCAGTGTCTCGTGCCTGCCGCGGGCATAATTGAAGCGTGGCAGGCACTCCAGATGAAAAGGCATGGCGCCCCGAACGACGCGGACGCGCCGGATCACCTGATGTGGTGCATTGCCCGTGCCGCCGACCGGCATGTAGTCTTCCACTTCTCCCACGCCATCAGCATGCAGGAAGCGGGTCACGAGGATATTTGTGCTGGGCCAGTAGAATTGCTTGTGCCGGATGTCGTCGCTGACCGGAGCGATGCGAAAGCGACCGCCCTTGCTGTCGTCCAGGATGGCGGCAAAGACGCTCGGCGAGTCGAAGTGCGGCAAACAAAGCCAGTCGATGGAACCGTCCAAGCCGACCAGCGCCGCCGTGCGCATGTTGCCGATGATCCCGTAATTCTCAATGGGTTGGTAGCGTGCTTCCATGTCAGGTCCTCCGAAAGGAAGTTCCAATGACATTGCTTTGGTGTGATTATTATAGGCTTGTGGTGTCCCTGACAGTCGAGACGCCAATCCGACGATCTTGCCATCCGCTTCGATAATATGGTCAATGATAATGATAGGATCGGCCAGCCCGGTCCTGTCGAAGTTGGCATCGACTTTGGACGGTTGCGCCGTCGCGTTTGCCACGTCAAGGTCTCCAAAGGCGACCTGAGCATCGAAGGTCTCAGGACCCATGGCGCACTTGGTAAGATTCGGCATTGCATACCAACATCCTGGGAGGAAGAAATCATGTCGTCGCCAGTTATCACCGACCTGCTCGGCATCCTTGATGAACTGTCCGGGGGAATTCACACCGGATTTCGACCGGCCCACGCCAAGGGTCTGATGTGCATCGGCACATTCAGCCCCTCGCCCGAAGCAGCTGAATTGACGCGGGCTCCACATGCGAACAGGCCATCCACTCCGGTGACCGTCCGCTACTCGGATGCAACAGGCATCCCCACGATTCCCGACAACGACCCAGCTCGGTCAGGCCCACGCGGTATCGCTGTCCGCTTCCATCTCGCCGATCATGTCCACACGGACATCGTCGCCCATTCGACCAACGGCTTCCCTGTCCGCACCGGCGAGGAGTTCTTACGATTCTTGCGCGCCGCGGCCGCCGCTGCGTCAGGCAAGCCTGAAACGATGGGGGCCTTTCTCGCCGCACACCCCTATGCGCGACGCTTCGTCGAAACGGCCAAGCCGATTCCAACGAGCTTCGCGCGTGAGGCGTTCTTCGCCGTGACGTCCTTCAAGTTCGTCAACTCCAAGGGAGTTAGCCGGCATGGGCGCTTTCACATCCGGCCCGACGAAGGCACCGAGTATCTCTCTGACGAGCAAGCTGCTGCAAAGTCCACGAACTTCCTGTTCGAGGAGATCAGTCAACGGCTGACCAGAAGTCCGATCCGGCTCGGTGTTTTCGTGCAGCTGGCCGGGGAGGGTGACGATGTGACGGATTCCAGTGTGCCCTGGCCGGATAGCCGCACGCAGGTGCACTTCGGCACCATCACCCTGACTGAGCGAGTAAACGACATGGAGCCCCAGAGGCTAAAGATCATTTTCGATCCCATCCCGCGGGTTGACGGCATCGACACCTCGGGCGACCCACTGAGCGAGGTGCGCTCAGATATTTATTTGCTCAGCGGGCGTCGGCGCCGGGCGACGGCCGGAAAATAACAACAATGTGGGAAGCGAGCTCCGTGTCCGGTTCCGAGCATGAGGTGGCGTGCGTCAATTCGACGGGCCGAGCGCATAATGGCTCCTGGCGTTTCCTGCTTCGGTCGAAGCGCCGCCGGACCGACCGAATTGGCAATCCTTGGATGTCCCGTCCGCGAGCAGGCCAAGGCCACAGTGCAATGGAACGAAATGCTCGATGAGATTCGAGGTGGGCTCCGGCTGACTTTCAAAGGATTGTTGGATGCCCTGGTAGACAGACTGACGGCGCGACCCGATGGCACTCGCAAGAAGTTTGTGGGCGTCAAACGGCTTCTGCCTTTCCTGGACCTGTTCAGCAAGAAGGACGTTGCCGATGACGAGCAACTGCGCAATTTGGTCGATGAAGTTGGAAGCCCTTTGGCCGGCCAGGATATCAAACGGCTCCGCAAGG
>DASRAT010000577.1:0-5100 GCA_035638015.1 Gemmataceae bacterium
TCGATTGGGCGCCGTCGTACGACGAGGCGATGGCCGCCATCGCCAAAGGTCAGCATGATGTCTATCTCGTCGACTACCGCCTCGGCGAGCACGACGGACTGGAGATTCTTCGCCAGGCGCGCGCGGCCGGTTGCGCGCGGCCGATCATTCTTCTCACCGGTCAGGGCGATGGCGAAGTCGACATCGCTGCGATGCAGGCCGGCGCCGCGGACTATCTCGTCAAAGGCCAGCTCGACTCGCAGCTCCTGGAGCGTTCGATCCGTTACTCGCTCGAGCAGAATCGCACGCTCGAAGCGCTGCGCGAAAGCGAAGAGCGTTACGCGCTGGCGGCACACGGCGCCAATGACGGTCTTTGGGACTGGGATCTGCAAACTGACGAGGTCTATTATTCGCCTCGCTGGAAAGCGCTGCTTGGTTGCGAGGAGAGCGAAATAGGCGCTGGCCCCCAAGAATGGCTGCAGCGCGTGCATGCCGAAGACCTCCGCCGCGTTCAGGCTGAAATCGACGACCACTGCCAGGGCCGGTCACCGCATTTCGAGAACGAACATCGCTTGTTGCATAAGGACAACACCTACCGCTGGGTGCTCACGCGCGGCCTGGCGGTGCGAGGTCGGGATGGCCGAGCCATGCGCATGGCGGGTTCGTTAACGGATATTACTGAGGACAAGGTAGCCGACCCGTTGACGCGCCTTCCCAATCGTGTTCTTTTCATCGACCGGCTAGCACGAACATTGGAACGAGCCAAACGAGACCAGGATTTGCGGTTTGCCGTGCTTTTCCTGGATCTGGATCGATTCAAGGTGATTAATGACAGCCTCGGCCATTTGATTGGCGATCAGCTGCTGATCGATGTTTCACGGCGCCTGGAAGCGTGCTTACGATCATGCGACACCATTGCTCGCCTGACGGGGCAGACCACCCTCGCTCGTTTGGGTGGCGACGAATTCACCATCCTGCTGGAAGACATCAAAAGCATTGATAACGCCGTGGGCGTGGCCGAACGCATTCAAAAAGACCTTGCAATACCGTTCGTAATTAATGGCGCCGACGTGTTTACAAGCGCCAGCATAGGCATCACGCTGGGGCCCTGTGAGTATCACGAGCCGGAAGAACTGCTGCGCGATGCCGACGCGGCGATGTACTGTGCCAAGGCTGGCGGCAAGGCCCGGTGCGAAGTCTTCGATGCGGAGATGCGCAAACTCGCATTGGCGCGCTTGCAACTGGAAAGCGATATGCGCCGAGGCATCGAACGCCGAGAGTTTTGCCTGCATTACCAACCGATCCAAACACTGGAAGGCGATCGCATTATTGGATTTGAAGCACTGGTGCGCTGGCGGCATCCGGAGCGCGGCTTCCTTTCGCCGGCCGAGTTCATTCCCGTCGCAGAGGAGACCGGCCACATCCTCGTTCTGGGCGAGTGGATATTGCAAGAAGCTTGCCGTCAAATGAAAACCTGGCAAGACTGCTTTCAGTCCGATCCGCCTTTGATTGTAAGTGTGAACCTCTCATGCAAACAGTTTTTGCAAATCGATTTGGCCACCCGCATCGAGCAGGTTCTTAGCACGTCAGGGTTGGACCCACGGAGTTTGAAGTTGGAGATTACCGAAAGCGCCATCATGGATGATCCCGAATCCGCTGCCGCGGTGCTCACGCGCCTTCGCAGCTTGGGTGTCAAGGTGGGCCTCGACGATTTCGGAACAGGTTATTCCTCATTGAATTACTTGCACCGCTTCCCCATCGACACTCTGAAAATCGACCGCTCCTTTGTCAACCAGATGGGCAACGCCGAGGAAAACTTGCAAGTCGTGCAAACGATCGTGGGCTTGGCTCACAACCTGGCCATGGATGTCATTGCGGAAGGCATAGAAACCGAGGGACAGCGCCACCAACTGGCGTCCATGAGCTGCGAATACGGACAGGGCTATTACTTCTCCAAACCCGTCGACCCCGCAAAAGCTGAAAAACTGCTGTTTGCGAACGCCAACAAAGAAGAAGTCGTCGCTGCCGAGGTTTGATGGCCTGGCACAAACGGGCCGCGCTAGTTGAGAATTCAACATGAAGCATCCAAGCATAAAAGTCCCTGTTAAGCTTTTGATTTTCAGCCTCACGCTTTGCTGGAGCGTGGTGCTTGGAGCAGGTTTTTGGTTGTTGGTGAAGTACAAGTCAACAGCAGGTGAAAATGGCAGCGTCCAATCTCAGTGGCCTAAAGATAGTCGAATTGCTCAGGTTCCGCAGTGCTTTAACATCGTTGTGGCACTTCATCCTCACTGCCCTTGTTCACGGGCCACAGTGACGGAATTGGCAAACATACTGGCGCGATCCAAAGAAAACGTGCATGTCCACGCACTGATCTATCGGCCGTCTTCCAGCCCAGAAGGTTGGGAAGAATCGGAAATCGTGCATTCGGCGAAAAAACTGCCCGGAGTTTCGATTCACCTCGACAAAGACTCCGTCGAAGGCAACCGTTTCGGCGCCCTCACGTCCGGCCACGTGCTGTTGTTTGGCGCGAATGGAAGCTTGCTGTTTAACGGTGGCATTACCTCTTCCCGAGGTCACCAAGGCGAAACGCCAGCCCACGAGGCATTATGGTCCTTGCTGAAAGGCGATTCATCCCCGCTGTCAACTACGCCGGTTTATGGTTGTCCCCTTTGTAAATTAAATTGTGAACTGGAGCCGAAATGACCTCTGCCCTCAATCACATCAATGCCGCAGAAGTGCAAAAACGCACCAGTGAACTCTTTCAGGACGATTTGAAGACCATCCATCAGCGCACCGATCGCATGTTTGCTTCCTTGCTCACTTGCGAATGGTTGGTCGGTCTGTTGGTGGCAATCTGGATTTCACCACATACCTGGATCGGACCCGAAAGCAGTCTGCACATTCACATTTTGGCGGCCTTCTTGTTGGGCGGCGTTGTGGTTAGTTTGCCAATCTTTTTTTCGATATTGAAACCAGGGGCGGCAGCGACTCGACACGTGATTGCCGTCGGTCAGATGCTGTTTGTCGCTTTGCTTATTCACCTCACGGGAGGGCGAATTGAGACGCACTTTTACGTCTTTGGATCCTTGGCGTTTTTGGCGTTCTACAGGGATTGGCGAGTGCTGATCACCGCGTCCGTCGTGGTGGCAGCCGACCATTTTCTGCGTGGCGTTTACTATCCGGAATCGGTTTACGGCATCAAAGTCGCCAATGAGTGGCGCTGGCTTGAGCATGCCGGCTGGGTGCTGCTTGAAGATGCATTCCTTATACGTGCGTGCCAGCGGAGCATCAAGGAAATGCTGGCCATTGCCGAGCGGCAGACCACCTTGGAGGCCACAAATAACCACATTGAAAGCATCGTCGAGCAACGCACATCCGAACTGCGCGACCGTACAAAACAACTATTGCAAAACCAGCATTATACCCGGCAGATCATCGAAACAGCCAATGACGCCTTCGTTGGCATGAATGCCCAGGGAACGATAACGGATTGGAATAACCAAGCTGAACAAACATTTGGTTGGACGCGAGCGGCCGTGGTGGGTCGGCGGTTGTGGGAAGTCATTCTTCCGGCCGAAAACCACAATCTGCTTGAAAGTGGGCTGGTTCACTTCCTTAAAACCGGCGCCACGAAAAAACTGCATCAACGGATTGAGATCATGGCTTTGCACCGAGATGGACGGCTTTTTCCCGTCGAGTTTACTTCCTGGCCTGTTGAGTGCGGTTCGACGTTGCAATTCAATGCTTTTATTCACGACATCACAGAGCGCAAACAAGCGGAAGAAGCGCTGCGGCACATGCACAAAGAGCTGGAATCTCTTGTGCAAAAACGCACTGCCGAGCTTGCCAAGACCAATGACGAGCTGCGTGCCGAGATTGACGAACGCACACGCGCGCAAGAGGAGGTGCACCGTATCAATGTGGAATTGGCAGCAGCCCACCAGAAGGCGCTGGAAGCCAGCCAGGTTAAAAGCACGTTTTTGGCCAATATGAGCCACGAGCTTCGGACTCCTCTCAACGCCATTATCGGGTACAGCGAGCTGTTGCAAACGTTAGCCGCGAAGAAGAATCAAATCGAGTCCGTCAGCGACCTCAAAAAGATCACCCGCGCGGGCAAGCATCTACTGGACCTGATTAACGACGTGCTCGACATCTCCAAGATTGAGGCCGGCAAGATTCAGCTCTATTTGGAAACGCTTGAGGTTGCGCGCCTGACAAAGGAGGTGCTTACCACCGTCCAACCGCTGGTGGATAAGAATAGCAATACGCTTGAGATTCATCTCGCCGACAACCTTGGGACGATCCACGCTGATCTCACTCGAGTCCGGCAATGCCTGTACAACCTGCTAAGCAATGCTTGTAAATTCACTCAAAAAGGGAGGGTGTCCCTGAGCGTGGCCAAGGAAACGGTTTTGGACCGGGACTGGATAGTCTTTGTGGTCCGGGACACGGGCATTGGCATGAGTCCTGAGCAGCTGGATCACCTATTTCAGCCCTTTACGCAGGCGGACGCCTCAACAACTCGAAAGTATGGCGGGACGGGGCTTGGACTGGCAATCACCAGAAGCTTATGCCGGATGATGGGGGGCGAAGTGTGGGTGGAAAGCACTGTGGGACAGGGTTCAACTTTTACTATTCGGTTGCCGCAAGTCGTTACGGAGGATTTGCAACAAATCGTGGATGCACCAGGAGCCATCGACCCTTCATTTCATGCCAGCCATGTGATTCAGGACGGGTTACCCAAGGTGCTTGTGATCGACGACGACCATGCGATTGGCAGCCTGTTAGAGCGAATCCTTGAGCGCGAAGGATATGCGGTGATATGTGCAAACAGTGGACAGGCAGGTCTCCGCCAAGCAAAAGAAACTCGCCCGCAAGTCATCCTTCTGGATGTAGTAATGCCTGACATGGATGGTTGGGCAACACTGCGGCAGTTGAAAGCCGAGCCGGACTTGGCTGGGATTCCAGTGGTGCTGCTTACGATGGTCGACAACAAAAACATGGCCTTTGCTCTTGGCGCTTCAGATTATCTAAGCAAGCCCGTAGATGCTGAGCGTTTAATTGCCGTGGTCAAAAATAATCGAAATGCCGGCTGCCGAAGCAAGGAGCTTGTTCGTCCGA
>DASRAT010000578.1:0-3407 GCA_035638015.1 Gemmataceae bacterium
AGGAAAAGAAGGCGTTTTACGAGTTTCACAGTTGCCTCATGGAGCCCTGGGACGGCCCGGCGTCGATGGCATTTACCGACGGCATCCGGATTGGCGCTATCCTGGACCGCAATGGCTTGCGTCCCTCGCGCTATTATGTCACGACGGACGATCTCGTCATCCTGTCGTCCGAGGTTGGCGTGTTGGACATTCCGCCGGAGCGCATTAAGCATAAGGGCCGTTTGCAACCGGGCCGCATGTTGCTGGTTGACTTGGAACAAAAACGCATCATCGCTGACGATGAGTTGAAACGCGAAATTGCCACGCAAAAACCGTATGCCCAATGGCTCGATGACAACATGGTGTCACTGGAGGATTTGCCGGATGCGGACATTGTCCACGAAAGCGATCACAAGACCGTCATGACCCGGCAGCATGCCTTTGGCTACACCTCCGAGGATTTGAAAATCCTGATGGCCCCCATGGCCGAGACTGGCAACGAGGCGATCGGGTCGATGGGCAATGATGCCGCGTTGGCGGTTTTATCGGATCGGCCGCAGTTGCTTTACAACTATTTCAAGCAGCTTTTCGCTCAGGTGACCAACCCGCCGGTCGATGCGATCCGCGAAGAGCTTATCATGTCGATGGGCACAACGGTGGGCCGCGAGTTTAATCTGTTGGAGCCGACACCCGAGTCAGCCCGGCAAATCAAGGTGGGCACGCCCATCCTCACCAACGCGGAATTGAACAAATTCCGCCAGTTGGAAGGCACATCGGACGGCAAATTCAAGTCGATCACACTGCCGATCTTCTTCAATCCACGCGACGGGGCTCACGGATTGAAGCGAGCCTTGGGCGCGTTGTGCCGTCAGGTGAGCCTGGCGATTGCGACCGGGCACGAATTGGTCATCTTGTCGGACCGCGCGCTGGACCGTTACAACGCGCCGATTCCGGCACTGTTGGCGGTCGGCGCCGTGCATCATCACTTGATCCGCGAAGGGACACGCACGCATGTCGGCCTGATCTTGGAAAGCGGCGAGCCACGCGAGGTGCACCACTTTGCCTTGCTCATCGGCTACGGGGCCGGTGCGATCAATCCTTACCTGGCGTTTGAAACGCTGGAAGACATGATCGAGCAAGGCCAGTTGCCCAAGCTGACGCCGGAAAAAGCCATCAAGAATTACGTCAAGGCGGTCACCAAGGGCGTCATGAAAGTGATGTCCAAGATGGGCATTTCCACGGCCCAGAGTTATTGCGGCGCGCAGATTTTCGAGGCCATTGGTCTTAATCAGGACGTTATCGATCAGTATTTCACCTGGACGCCGTCGCGCATCCAGGGCATCGGTTTGGATGTGATCGCCGCCGAGGTCAAGGCACGGCATGACCATGCCTTTCCCGACCGCTCGGTCAATGGCCGCACGCTCGACGTTGGCGGTCAGTACCAATATCGCCGCGAGGGCGAATACCATCTGTTCAACCCGGAGACGGTTCACAAACTGCAATACGCTTGCCGCAGCGGCAATTACAAGGTGTTCAAAGAATACACCGAATTAGTGAACAACCAAGCCCGGCGGCTGTGCACTTTGCGCGGGCTGTTTGATTTGAAATTGGCCGAAAATCCGATTCCCATTGATGAAGTCGAATCGGTCGAGTCGATTGTCAAGCGCTTCAAGACCGGGGCCATGTCTTATGGCTCGATCAGCAAAGAAGCCCATGAAACGCTGGCGATTGCGATGAATCGCCTGGGCGGCAAAAGCAACACCGGCGAAGGCGGCGAAGACCCGGCTCGTTACAAGCTCGACGCCAACGGCGATTCGCGCAACAGCGCCATCAAGCAAGTGGCCTCCGCCCGTTTCGGCGTGACCAGCGAATACTTGATTTACGCCAAGGAACTGCAAATCAAGATGGCGCAGGGCGCCAAGCCGGGCGAAGGCGGTCAACTGCCGGGGCACAAGGTTTATCCGTGGATCGCGAGAGTGCGCCATTCGACGCCCGGCGTCGGGCTCATCTCGCCGCCGCCGCATCATGACATTTACTCCATTGAAGATCTGGCGGAGCTGATCCACGATTTGAAAAACGCGAACCCGCGGGCACGCATCAGCGTCAAGCTGGTGGCGGAAGTCGGTGTCGGCACCGTCGCAGCCGGCGTTTCCAAGGCTCATGCCGATGTGGTGCTGATTAGCGGCCACGACGGCGGCACAGGCGCTTCGCCGCTCACCAGCATCAAGCACGCAGGCGCTCCCTGGGAGTTAGGCCTCGCCGAAACGCATCAGACATTGTTACTCAACGACTTGCGCAGCCGCATTGTCGTCGAAGTCGATGGTCAACTGAAAACCGGCCGCGATGTTGTCATTGGTGCGTTGTTAGGTGCAGAGGAATTTGGTTTTGCCACAGCGCCCCTGGTCGCAGTTGGCTGCGTGATGATGCGCGTGTGTCACCTCAACACTTGCCCGGTCGGCGTGGCCACGCAAGACCCCAAGTTGCGCAAGAACTTCGCCGGGGATGCCGAACACGTTGTCAATTTCATGCGTTTCATTGCTCAGGACGTGCGTGAGATCATGGCCCAGCTCGGTTTCCGCACCATCGAAGAAATGGTCGGCCACAGCGAGCGGCTGGAGATGAAAGGCGCCGTGGACCATTATAAAACCAAGGGTCTCGACCTGGCGCCAATCCTCTATCAACCGCGCGTGGCGCCAACGGTTGGCCGCCATTGCACCATTGCGCAAGACCACGGCATCGACAGGTCGCTGGATTTCACGACGCTGATTCCCTTGTGCGAGCCGGCGCTGGAGCGCAGCGAACCCGTGCAAGCCAGTCTGCCGATCCGCAATGTCAACCGTGTCGTCGGCACTTTGCTCGGCAGCGAGGTGACACGCCGCTATGGCGCCAAGGGCTTGCCGCACGACACGATTCGCCTGAATTTCCAGGGCTCCGCGGGCCAAAGCTTTGGCGCCTTTCTGCCGCGCGGCATAACATTGACTTTGGAAGGCGATGCCAACGACTACGTCGGCAAGGGCCTCTCCGGCGGCAAGATTGTCATCTATCCGCCACGGCAAGCGACCTTCACCGCCGTGGATAATGTCATCATCGGCAACGTCGCTTTCTATGGCGCCACTTCAGGCGAAGCCTACATCCGCGGCATGGCCGGCGAGCGTTTCTGCGTCCGCAACAGCGGCATTGATGCAGTGACTCTGTCTGTCGGCGATCACGGCTGCGAATACATGACCGGCGGCCGCGTGGTGATCCTTGGCCCCACAGGCAAAAACTTCGCCGCCGGCATGTCGGGCGGCGTCGCTTACATCTACGACGAAACCGGCACTTTCCCACGCAATTGCAACATGGAAATGGTCAAACTCTATCCGCTCATTGACCCCGAAGAGATGGCGGAAGTCCGCGAGTTAATCCGCCGGCATGGGTTCTACACCGGC
>DASRAT010000579.1:0-3333 GCA_035638015.1 Gemmataceae bacterium
CTGAAAATCCTTAGGTCGCCGGTTCGATCCCGGCTCTGTCCACTTGTTAGTTAAGGACTTACGTTAAGGCGGTCCGTGTCTCATTCTTTGTCAACCTAAGAACTCCTTAGGTCGCCCGCCGGCGTGCCCGTTGCGTACGCCAACGACAATGTCGGGCGTTGGCGCTCGGATTTCAGTGCTCACAAGTGGAACACCGTCTCCGGGTCAACGTATGCGGCAGGCCCATCCCCGATCGGAAAATGACGAGTATTTCGTGTTAAAGCCCAAGCATTCGTGCCTTTTCTCAACCACACTTAATTCACTGCAGACCTACTTGGGCACCCGAACCGTGATTCTCAGCGGAGGGCTAACCACAGATCGTATTTGCGCCAAGGGGCGTGCATCTCTGATTTGTTTTCCGCGCGCCGAAAGATTACGGAATCCATTGCCAGAGCGAATGCGTCGAATTCCAGAGCATATTGTCGGCCCTCAACGAAAGCCGGGCATTTCTACTGCTTAAAACCGGACATTTCTATTGCAACTCGACATGAGCCGGTTTTTTTGTTGACAGCGAAGTCTCGCCCACTTACCCTCACAGCAGGTTTACCACGAGTACGTGGCATTTTGCGATGCGACCTTGAGCGGGCTGCTGTTATCGCCTGACGAGAGAATTAGGCACTGTCCTCACCGAGGCCGGCGGACGCTCCGGAAGCTTTTTTCACCACTTTCAATCCAGGGAGTCGGGACCATGCGCAAATATCTTCTATGGGCGGCATTCGTGGTCTTCGATGGCATGGCACTTTTTGCAGGCTCCGAGGGCCATGCAATTGCACGAGCCCAAGACGGCAAACCGGCCAAGCTCGAGCTGCCTGCTCCGGGCGCCGATGGCTTCATTAGCCTCTTCAATGGCAAGGACCTGACTTACTGGGAAGGATATCCCGGCTACTGGTCGGTGAAGGACGCCGCCATTCAGGGTTCGGAGACCAGTGCCAATTCCAAGCACACCTTCCTTGTCCTTTCGGCTTCCAAGGCGGAGCCGGCCAAGTTTGGGAACTTCGAAATCCACTTCACCTACCGCTGGACCGAGAAAGGCAAGGGCGGCAATTCTGGACTCCAGTTCCGGTCCAAGATCATTGATGAGAAAACCTATAAGGTAGGTGGCTATCAGGCGGACCTCGATGTCAATGGCCAATATGACGGCGGCTATTACGATGAGGCGGGTGTCGCCGGCGGCCGCCAAATCTTTGCGCCGCGCGGTTTCAAGACAACCTGGGATTCCAACAACAAGAAAAAGCAAGAGCCACTGCCCTCGAAAAAGAACGCCAAGGAACTCAAGGCGCTCATCAAACCGATCGGCGAATGGAACTCCTACATTCTTGTCGCCAACGGCAATCACATGACCTCGAAGGTCAACGGGGAACTGATGGCAGAATTGATCGACGACAGCCCCAAGGCGCTCAAGGAAGGTGTGCTGGCCTTTCAGATTCACTCGGGGGCAACCATGACAATCCAATTCAAGGATATCAAGATCAAATTGCTTCCCAAGGATCAGACGCCAAAAAAGACTGCCGACTCGCAAACCGTGAAGGCGCCAACGAAAAAATGGCAGGTAAGCGACCTGGTGCCGGATGAAAAAGTTGGGCTGGAGGGTTTAGTCAACCGCGATTTTGCTAACGGCAAGAAACTCTTCACCGAGACCAAGTGCCTCGCTTGTCACACGTTCGCCGGAGAGGGCGGTTTCGTCGGCCCATCTCTCGCGGCCAAGGGCGCCAGTTTTGGCCCTGTCGATGTTCTCGTGTCGATCATCGAACCAAGCAAGATTATCGCGGATGCGTACCGGCAAAAAATAGTGGAGATGGACGATGGCCGCGTCATCACCGGAATGATCTCGGAAACGTGCGAAGAAACAGAGATCACCCCGGACATGTTGAGCCCTGAAAAGAAAATCATCGTCAAGACTGAAAAAATCGTCAATATGACGGATTCCCCGGTGTCGCCGATGCCGGCGGGACTCATCGACAACCTAAATCGTGACCAAATTCTGGATTTGATCGCCTACGTCATCTCGCAGGATGATCCGACCGACGAAATGTTCAAGCAGCCCGCCAAAGGAAAAAAATAACAATCACCCGCTTCAAAGGTGGGGTAGACATTCCTGTCTGCCAGATTGTCTGGGCAGACAGGAATGTCTGCCCCACCAAGCCCACCCTTGAAGCGGCTGATTGATAAATAATCACATTCTACCCCCGGAGTTTTCAACCATGTGCGTTTCTCTCTCCCGTGCGACCATGATGGGCGCGGCTTGTTTCGCCCTGGCAGCCATGCTCGCGCTGGAAACGCGTGCTCTGGCGCAGGACGACCCTTCCAAGATCTTCAACTTTCCGCCGGCGAACAGCAAAGGAAAGAAGGGCAAAGGCGGTGGGACACCGACGCCCGAGAACATCACGGTGGCGAAAGGCTTCAAAGTCGAGCGACTCTACGTCGTGCCGCAAAGCACCCAGGGAAGCTGGGTGGTCATGACCGTTGATCCGCAAGGTCGCATTGTCGCTGCGGGGCGGGACAGCGCCGGCATCTTCCGCATCACGCCGCCGCCACTTGGCGGCAAACCCGAAGACACCAAAGTCGAAAAACTGAAGATTGATCTTACTACACCCAATGGGCTGCTCTACGCATTTGATAGCTTCTATGTGATGAAATGCGGCGGCAGTGGCAACCGACCCAGCGGCCTCTATCGCGTCACGGCGTCCAAGCCCGGCGGAGAATATGACACCGTCACTCTGCTGCGCTCCCTGAACGGCAGCGGCGATCACGGACCCCACTATGTCCAGCTTTCACCGGACGGCAAGTCGCTCACGGTCGTATGCGGCAATAGCACCAAGGTGACAGAGTTCTCGAATTCCTATCTGCCCAGGATTTGGGGGGAGGATGCCACACATCCCTTGCTCGCTTCTTTTGGCGGAGTCAATGCGCCCGCCGGTTGGATCGCCAGGGTCGATCCGGAAGGCAAAAAATGGGACCTGTATAGCGCTGGCTTTCGCAATCAATACGGCGCTGTCTACAACCACAACGGCGATCTATTCACCTATGACTCGGACATGGAATGGGACATTGGCCTGCCCTGGTACCGCCCGTCGCGTGTTTCGATGGCGGCCAGCGGCGGCGACGCCGGCTTCCGCAATGGCTCGCGCAACATGCCGCCCCGCTATCCCGATACGCTGCCCGGCATCATCGATATCGGCCTCGGCTCTCCTGTTGGTGTCGGCTTCGGCTACGGCGCCAAGTTTCCCGCCAAATATCAGGAGGCCTTTTTCATCAACGACTGGAGCTATGGCCGCATGCTGGCGGTTCACCTTA
>DASRAT010000580.1:0-3057 GCA_035638015.1 Gemmataceae bacterium
TACGACCGCACCGGCTATGTCGCAGTAACCAGGGGCCGGGAACAGGTTCAGATATTCACCAATGACCGCAAAGAACTTATGCATGCGCTCACCCGGCCGGACGAGCCGATGTCGGCGACCGAGCTGTCCCACTTAGTGCCACAGAAGCCTTCCCTGCATATGCGGTTGAAGAAAAGCCTGAGATATGCCCGTGGCGGTGGAGCAGCGGGCGGCCGGTCCTCCATGCCGCAAGAAATCGCCCATGACTCAGCGCTGGAGAGGAGCGGAGACCATGACCGATAAGCCCACCCGCCGAGACCTGCTGCAAGCAAAGCCTCCTTCGGGCGGGCTGACGGCGTATTTGCGATCAAGCGAACCGGATATCGACGGGACGGAGGCCTCGTGCAAGGCCTTCGGCTATCTGCGCGGTATCAAGGAGCGCGCCTCCTCGGTGGAATTCCGTTTCCGCAACGGCAACAGCACGTGGTTTTCATACGCTTGGATGGGCACCTGGCAGCTTAACCTTTCCGAGGGCTTGTTGCTGAAATTCTCAGGGGATTTGGTGTATCTCGTGTTGATCCGGGGCAGCAATCTCGACAAGCCGCTCAATGAGGGCGCCATCAATCTCACCCATGCCGGCCTGCAAAGGCAGCGTGTGCTGTGGATTCGTGAAATGACCACAGAGGAAATCTGGCAAGTACGCGAGACGGGTCCTACCATCGACAGCATCGAAGTGGCGGAGTTCGAGTCGCATGAGGAATTGCTTAATTGGATTAATAAAAAGGCTCCGGCATTTTTGCGGTCCTCATGAGGGGCAAAGTCCAGCTGCATTCGGAGGTTCACATCGAAAAGCATGCACAGGAGCCGGTTTAGCTCTGGATCAACGGGGACCAAGCTGCCTCTGTTTTGGAGCGCGTTTGAGCGCATTATCCAACGTATCGACAATTTCTTCTGCTGTTGCTTTAAGCTCGTGACTATCATCAGCGATTTTCAGCAAATCGAGCATTTGGCTAAAGCGTTTTTCCTTGGCCGAATTTCCGGACACTGGTACTTCAAAGCGCAGGATCGGTTTGTCCGACGCATTGTCGATGACAGCGACGAATTCGTGTGGCTTCAGGCCAAACCGAGCAGCCAATTCATTGACTCTTGACAGTATTGCAACTTGAATGTTATCGAGCATAACTCACGGCCACCCTGCAAGCGTCCAACGTACCAGCGCGGAGTAAAGAAATCGTTAACTTGAGCGGAAAATAGCCGAGCGATACTGGAAAATGGTTTGCGAGAGGTCTTTGGCCGCGGACTGCTGCAAATTGGGTGAGCACCCTACATGGGAGGAATCTTTGATCCGAGCCGAATCCGGTTATCGGGGGCTGTTAGGCGGGCGGAGATGCGGTAAGGCTTACCACTGACATTTGAGAACTGAGACGCCACTGGGATAAATGTCGAGAGACCAAATCAGCTTCGGGACATTTTTGCGTTTGGAAAAAAGCAAAAGCCTCTTCCGCATGCCCCAGGGCAGTCTCGCGCTGTCCGAGATCCATCAAGGCAAGGGCCATGTTGAATAAAGTCGCAGCCCGAGCCCAGTTGTCTCCGGTTGTGGAAACGATGGCCAGACGGCGTCGCTGATAATGTAGATTCTGCTGAGGATTGCCAAGCGCAGACTGGGCCAGTCCAATGTTGCCCAACGCCGTTGCCTCGCCAGCCATGTCGCCAATCTTCTGTGCTAATCCAAGTTGATGATGAAAAAGTTCAAGCGCTTTATCAACGTTTTTCAAAGCAAAATAAGCATTGCCCAGGCCGCCAAATGCATTGGCTTCTGCACTACGATCAACGATTTCCCTGGCGGCCGCCAGGTGACGTTGATGGAGTCCAATTGCTTGATGAAAATCGCCCAGCGAAAAATAGGCGTTAGCCAGGTTGCCAACTGCTCGACATTCGCCGCTGCGGTCTTTGAGGCTTTTGGATAGAAACAGCCATTGGCTGTAGCAGTAAATAGCCTCGCGAAGGCGTTGAAGGGAGTACCAGGCATTTCCGAGATTGCCAAGGCCGTTGCCTTCGCGGCGACGATCGCCGAGACGGCGGGCAATGGCAATCTGCAATTGGTGATAACGAATCGCCTTGTGAATTTGCCCCAAGGCATAGTGGGCTTTGCCCAGATTTCCCAGCGCGACGCCTCGTCCGCGTGCGTCCCTGATCTCTTCGGCAACTTCAAGCTGCCGCCGGTAAAGCTCAATCGCCTTCGCAACATCCCCAACGGCGTAGTATGCATCTCCCAGATTCCCATTGGCATTACCTTCGGCCAGTTGGTCTTTGGTTTCTCTTGCAATTGCCAAGTTCTGCTCGTGACAGGTCTTTGCTTTGCGGTAATTGGCGACAAAGAAATATGCAATCCCTAGATTGCCAAGGGCATGGCCCTCGCCGCGGCGGTCGCCAAGCTGGCGGCAGGCGGCGACGCTGGTCTTGAGCCACAGGATTTTCTCCGAAGGCATCAGGCGGAGGTCTGCGATGTGGGCAACTGCGGACGCGTAATCCCTGCAAGTTCGCGCCCATTCCAAATCGCTCGAACGATGTTTAGCGGCATAACTCCAGTGATTGCGGATTTCTGATTCATCGCTGTCAAAATCACTCAAACCGCGTAGGATGCTGGCACCACCTTGCAGATAAAGCTGATTGGCTTGCAGAAGAAGAGAAAGAAAGTACTGCGTTGTGCTGGCCCTGGTCGTAGCTGCGAGTTTGGCCAGGTCAATCCCCCAGGGATGTCGGTTGCCGTGTCGAAAATCCTCGGTCATGTAAACAACCCTTCCGCAATCGGCCGCATCAAGTCGTGCATGTGATAGCGGCGCGTGTTTGCATCGAAAGAAAGCAGGCTACGACCCTGCAAGTCCGAAAGGTCTTCGAGCACGCTGAGGTCGTTGATACTGGTTTTCCATGCCGAGGCTGCGGCCGCGAGGTCAAAATCGGCCTGGAAACCGCAGAGCTGATGCCAGCGCGTTGCTCGTTCGACGGAATCGCGGAGAAGTTGGGCTGAACTCAACTTCAGGACTGCTTCAACGTCTTTCTCAGGGTCCCTACCAACTT
>DASRAT010000581.1:0-10602 GCA_035638015.1 Gemmataceae bacterium
AAGTAGACATCGAGTTCACGCCGCCGGCGGAACCGATCATGGTGACCGCGGACGGCGAACAGCTGCAACAACTCATGGTGAATTTATGCCTGAATGCGCTAGACGCCATGCCGCGTGGCGGCACGCTGCGCATCGATTTAAGTGAAATCCAGGGCGATCAGGTGGAGTTGACTGTGCGCGACACCGGCCCAGGCATCGCCGCCAAGCTGTTGCCGGCGTTGTTTGTGCCCTTCATCAGCACCAAGGAAACGGGACTTGGCCTGGGTTTGGTGACATCGCGCCGCATTGCCGAGAGCCATGGCGGCAGCTTGCAAGCTAGTAATCAGGCCCATGGCGGAGCGTGCTTTACATTGCGGATGCCTATGTTGAAACAGATGGCTGTCGCCTAAAATGCGATGACCGCAAATGCGAGGCTGCATTCATGCCCACCCTTCTGCTCATCGACGATGAACCCTCGATCCTGCACGCCTTCCGGCGTGCCTTTCGCGATCCGGGACTGACGCTGGCCACGGCCTCCACCGCGGCCGAAGGACTTGCGCTGGTCGAAACCGCCAAACCCGATGTTGTTCTGCTCGACATCCATCTGCCCGATCAATCCGGCCTGGAGGCTTTCAGCCTCATCAAAGCCATCGACGCCCGTATTCCCGTGATCTTCATCACCGGGCACGGCACCACGGATACGGCCATCGAAGCGATGAAACTGGGCGCTTACGATTACTTGCTGAAGCCGTTAGAGCTGGGGCCGTTGCGAGAATTGGTAACCCGGGCGCTTGAAACCAGCCGCATGATGCATGTGCCAGCGCTTTTGGAAGCGGAACCGCAGGGGCCTGGTCCTGCCGAGCTGTTGGTGGGCAAATGCGCTGCCATGCAGGAGGTCTACAAGGCCATAGGCCGGGTGGCGACGCGGGATGTCACCGTACTTGTGTTAGGTGAGAGCGGCACCGGTAAGGAACTTGTGGCCCGCGCTATTTATAGCCACGGCCGCCGAGCCCAGGGGCCGTTTCTTACGATCAATTGTTCCGCCATTCCCGAAACGCTGCTGGAAAGCGAGTTATTTGGCCACGAAAAGGGAGCGTTCACCGGCGCCGATCGTAAGCGCATCGGCAAATTCGAGCAATGTTCGGGGGGCACGTTGTTCCTCGACGAAATCGGCGACATGACGCCGCTGACACAGACCAAGGTGCTGCGTGTGTTGCAGGAGCAGAGTTTCGAGCGCGTCGGCGGCAACGAGACGGTGCATACCGATGTCAGGCTGATTGCCGCCACTAACCGGCCTCTGGAAGAAATGGTGGCTCGCGAGGAGTTTCGTGGCGATCTTTATTACCGGCTCAATGTCTTCACGATCCACTTGCCGCCCTTGCGCGAGCGCACCGAGGACATGCCTGAATTGATCCGGCATTTTTTGCAGCGCTTTAACCGGGAACTGAGTAAAGACATCCATGGCATAGCGCCCGAGGCCATGGCCCTGCTGCAGCGTTATCCGTGGCCGGGCAATGTTCGGGAATTGCAAAGCGTCCTCAAGCAAGCCATGTTGCTGGCCAGCGGTCCGGTGCTTGTGCCAGCCTTTTTGCCGGTCGCCATCCAAAGCGGCGCCCCGCCGCGGGTTGCCGAGCTTGGTGGGGCCGAATGGGACAGGCACATACAGGAGCGCATCAAGGCCGGCGCCCAGGACTTGTACGCGGAGTCGTTGGCGGTGATGGAACGGCAGCTGTTGACGGCAGTATTGCGGCACACCCAGGGCAACCAATTGCAAGCCGCCAAGATCCTTGGGATCACACGGGGCAGTCTGCGAACCAAGATGCGAAGCCTGGGCATCACCATTGAACGTGGAGTCTGGTCGGATGACGATCAGGGTGATTGAGCGACGACCAAATCGCTACCGGCAAGTTAAGCATATCTTATACCATCCCTCAGCCTGACATTGAATTCAACTCCTTTGTTTTCAATAGTTTGCTATGAATCTTACCGCAATCTGGCACTAAATCGCGCTATGGCATTCAGATTGCTTTAGTGATGGTCGCCTGAGGTTTGCCAGCGATGCTTGAGCATGCAGGCTTCCTCGCCGTTGAACTCGCCCAAGCGCTAAGCCTGCCCGCCGTGATGGCAACTAACTGAAAATATGCCTTTCCTTGTTTGGATTTGAGAATCGTCGGGGAGACGGTGACGTCATGCTGCTAGTTGGCAATGGAAAACTGTTTTGGGGCGGTTTGTCGGGCATTGCTCTGGCCACGATCGGCATCGTGGGCGTGTTTTTATTGCAGCCGCACTGGGCCACCAGCGAGCAGCATAGCGCGGTTGGCACTCAGGTCGAGATGCTCAATCCGCTCCGACCCAACGGCAACAATATCACTGTGCCATCCGAGGTTTATCGGTCTTTAGACATCAAAACCAAAGCCGCACAAAAGCCCAGCAGGCCGCATACGCTGCCTGGTTTGGCTGGCCGTTTGGCGCTGGATAACGCCTCCATGGCCCGGATTCCGCCCCGTTTTCCAGGCGAGATCGTCGCCGTCGGCACGGTTCAAGGAAACGAGAAAAAAGTCGGTACGCCCCAGAGTGCCAGCGCGAAACAGGGCGACAGCGAAGCCGATCGGCCGCTGCGTTATGGCGATGAGGTCAAAGCCGGTCAATTGCTGGCTGTTTTGTGGAGCAAGGATCTGGGCGAAAAGAAGAGCGAATTCATCGACGCTCTGTGCCGCTACAAGCTCGACCGTGAGCAACTTGACCAACTAGAAGTGCTGTGGAAACAGGGTGCGATTCCAGAACAAAGCCTTCGTGATGCTCGCACCAAGGTCCAGGCCGACATCGTTGCCGTGGGCAAAGCAGAGCGAACCTTGCGTTCCTGGCGGTTGACCGACGCCGACATTGAAGGCCTGCGCAAGGAAGCGGCAGCCATTGAAACGGCGGCAGGCAAGGATCGTGGCGAGTTTGAGCGCTGGGCGCGGGTCGAAATCCGCTCGCCGCAAGACGGCGTAATCGTCGAGATGAACATGTCGCTTGGCAGTTTGATTAGCGACACCACCACCGACCTGTTCAAGATCGCCGATCCGAAAAAGCTGATGGTGTGGGCGTACGTGTACGAAGACGACCTGCCGTTGCTCAGCAAGCTATTCAAAAAAGGCTCTGTGCCCTGGACTGTGCGTCTGCCGTCTCAACCGGGCGGCAAGGGTTTTGCCGGACGCCTGGAGCAAATCGGCAAGATGATCGATCCTCAGCAACACACAGCCATTGTCATGGGTCGAGTGGAAAACGCAGATATGGAGCTGATTGCCGGGCAGTTCGTCACCGTCAACATCGAGTTGCCCGCGGATGAAGATGAGATTGAGATTCCGACCACGGCGCTGGTCGAGGACGGCAGAGACAGCATTGTATTCGTGCAGATTCCTGGCAGTCCGCTGGATTTCGAGCGCCGTAAAGTTGTTGTTTCCCGCCGCTACCACGATGTGGTTTACGTGCGTGGCTCGCTACGGCCAGGTGACCTGGTCATGATCAAGGGAGCATTGCTGCTCAGCGACGCCATGAACGATTAAACAAAGGGACCTCTGGTCAGGGGTCAGAGACAGTAAACGCCGGACGCGCACCATGAGACGTTTGCCGATCTGGCCTCTGACCACGGGTCCCTTTTTTTCAGCTTCCGCGGCAAAAGTTGGCCGCTTACAACACCAACCTACCACAACCTAAATGGTCCGTAAACTGCTAGATTGGGCGGTGCATAATCCGCTCATGGTGCTGGTGCTCTGCGCCGCGTTGATCGCCGTCGGCGTCTACGCATTCCAAAGCGTCAACATCGAAGCCTATCCCGATCCGGCGCCCGCCATCATTGAGGTCGTGGCCCAATTCCCGGGCGCTTCCGCCGAGGAAGTGGAGCGGCAGGTCACGATTCCGCTGGAAGTCGCACTGGCGGGCATGCCCGGATTGCAAGTGACACGCAGCAAGTCGTTGTTCGGCCTGTCGCACCTGCGCAATCAATTTGAGTATGGTTACGATTTCGAGCGTTGCAAGCAAGAGGTCATCAACCGCCTGCAAAATGCTGCCTTGCCGCCGGGAGTCAGTCCCACCATTTCACCGGTTTCGCCGACGGGCGAGATTCTGCGCTACACGCTGATCAATCCGCGCGACTCCGCCGGCAATGAGATTTACACCCTCAACGACCTCAAGGCACTTCAGGATTACACCATTCAACGCGAGTTGTTGCGGGTGCCGCGCGTCGCCGGTGTCGTCGGCACGGGAGGCACCGTCAAGCGCTACGAGATTCATCCCGATCCAGACAAGCTCGGTTGGTATGGCATCTCGCTGGCACAACTGGGCCAGGCGATTAGCAAGAGCAATCGCAACGCCAGCGGCGACAATCTAACTGTCGGTGAAATGAACTGGTCGATCCGCGGACTGGGCTTGCTCGGAAGCGGCACCGATCCGCTCCAACTTGCCTTTGCCATCAAGACGCCGCTGGAGGCCGCCAAGTTCGTGCGGGCCGAGGAGACCAAGCGCTTACGTGAAATTCGCCAAACCGTCGTGGCCAGCATTAACAGTGTGCCGATCCGCGTGGACCAGCTGGTGGAAGGCAAATCGCTGCTCAACCTGGATGGCACCCCCAAGGTGACTGACACAGCGTTCGGCCAAGAGGGCGTGGTAGTGTCGTCTCAGACCCGCCAGGGCAAAACCAGCCTCACCAAGGCCATTGTGCAGGCTGACGGCGCCATCAAGTGGGAAGATCACCCCGAGAAGATTCAGGGCATCGTCATGCTTCGCCGCGGCCAGGAGTCGCTGCTGGCGCTCAAGGACGTGAAGGCCAAGATAGACGAGCTCAATCGCCCAGGCCGGTTGCTGCCGGGCGTCAAAATCGAGATTTATTACGACCGCACCGACCTCATAAACGTGACCACTGAAACTGTTGAGGAGAACCTGATCGTCGGCATGGCGCTGGTGTCGATCATTTTGCTGATGTTTCTCAGCAACGTGCGGGTGGCGATCATTGTCGCCATCAACATTCCGTTGGCCTTGCTGTTCGCCTTCACGATGCTGTTTCTGCGCGGCAAGTCGGCGAACCTGCTGTCCATTGGCGCCGTGGATTTCGGCATTATCGTCGATTCGACGGTGATCCTGGTCGAAAGCGTTTATCGTCACCTGTCCTCGGGGAAGCATGCCAGCGAGCCCATCGCCAAGCGCGTGGTGCGCGCCTGTTGCGAAGTGGAAAAGCCGTTGTTTTTTTCCACCATCATCATGGTGTGCGCCTTGTTGCCTTTATTCACGATGAAAGGGCCCGAAGGCCAGATATTCGGGCCGATGGCCGATACTTATGCCTTTGCCCTGGGCGGCGCGCTGCTCCTGGCGATGACGGTTTCGCCCGTATTATGCAGCTTGCTGCTCACCAAGGTCAAGCCGACCCGAGACAATTTCCTGGTTCGCGGGTTGCAATGGATCTACCTTTGGCAGTTGCAGATATTGCTTCGGCTGCGCTGGTTGGCGGTGGGAGTGTTCGCCGTGGCCCTGGTGGTCACCGGTGTGGTCGCGGCCAACATGGGCCGCGAATTCATGCCCGAGTTGGAAGAGGGCAACATTTTCGTCCGCGGCGTCTTTCCCATGAATGTGTCGTTCCCCGAAGCGGCCCGGCGCGCCAAGGACATCCGCGATTTGCTTACCAAGTATCCCGAAGCCAACGTTATCGTCAGCGCCGTGGGCCGACCGGACGACGGCACCGATCCCTCGGGTTACTACAACGTGGAGTTGAACATACCGCTCAAGCCGTCCAGAAGTTGGCCCATTCCCGCCGGCCGCGACCGGCCACGGACCAAGGACGAGCTTGTCGAGGAGATGAACAAGGATCTGGTCACGGCGTTTCCTGGCGTTGACTGGGACTTTTCGCAAATCATTCGCGATAACGTCATGGAGGCGCTGTCGGGCGTCAAGGGCGAGAACTCCGTCAAGATCTTCGGACCAGAGCTGGCCAAGCTGGAGGAGCTGGCCGACAAGACCAACAAGGAATTGACCAAAATCCAGGGTGTCGCCAATCCCGGCATCGTCCGCATTGCCGGCCAGGCCAACCTGGAATTCGCGGTCGATCGCGAAAAGTGCGCCAAATGGAACGTGGCCGCCGATGACGTGCTAACGGTTTTGGAGACAGCGGTCGGCGGCAAAGCGCTCACCGTCATGACCGAAGGCGAAAAGAACTTCGACATCACGCTGCGTTGGCCGCAGTGGCTGCGCGCCGATGAGCAGAAGATTCTGCAGATTCCCGTCGAAGTGACCGGCAACCAGGTCAAGCCCATGACCGGTTTCACGCTGGCGGCCACGGCCACCAGCGGGGCCAGCCAGGCCCTGGCGGCGATTGGGACCATGCTGCCGTTGCCGGCACTCACCGGCAGCCTTTACAACGGCGTCAATCTACCCAATGAATTGCCCAGAGTGCCGCTCAAACAACTTGTCAGCCCCATCACGCACGCCCAAGTGGGCAGTCAACCACAGTATTTGCGGCCTGGCGCTTCGGTCATCATGCGCGAACAGGGGCAGCGCTTCATCGCCGTCAAGTTCAGTGTTCGTGGCCGCGATCTTGCCAGCACCGTGGCCGAGGCCCAGTCCAAGGTCGATCCGCTTTTGCCTGCGGGTTATCGTTCGGAATGGGCCGGTGAATTCGGCGAAATGGAGGAAGCTGAACACCGGCTGGTCAAGGTTTTCGCCGTTTCCCTGGTGCTGATTGGCCTGTTGCTTTACATGGCGTTTCGCTCATTTCTCGACGCCCTGACGGTGTGCGCCAACGTTTTGGCGGTTTCCATCGGCGGCATCTTTGCCTTGCAGATCACGGGCTTGAACATCAACATCTCCGCCATGGTCGGGTTTATCTCCATCCTCGGCGTGGCCGTCATGAACGGCCTCATTTTGGTGTCGTCGTTCAACGCGCAACGCGCTCATGGCGCGCCGTTGCAGGAGGCGATCGTGGTGGGTGTGCGGCAACGAGTCAGGCCGTTGTCGATGACGTTGTTGACAGCAATCCTCGGGTTATTGCCGGCGGCGTTGTCGACAAGGATCGGCGCGCAATCCCAGCGGCCGCTGGCCATCGTTGTGGTCGGCGGCATGCTGTCGATGTTGTTCGTCATGAATCTTGTGCCGGTGCTATATAGCTTTTACGGCCATCGCGAACCGCCCAAGGGAGCGGGCGACCTGGCACATTAAAATAGTGCTTCACCATATATTTGGTGGCAACGGTTTGTAGTGACCCGATTTATCGGGTCTTTGATGGCCCGATAAATCGGGCCACTACGAACAAATGTCCAGACCATGAGAATGCACCCAGCTAGTGGCTGCACTCGTGTTTCACCACAATTCCTAAATACTAAAGGTTGCCTAACCAGTAAATCTGCTACACTATGTAATGGTGCGCGTCTTGACTTGTGGATAGGAATCGCGTCCTCCTACTTCCAAGGCTGTCATGGTGCGCAAACTGCTCGATTGGGCTGTTAATAGCCAGCTGCTGGTCCTCGTTTTGTGCGGGGCCCTGGTGGCCATTGGAGTGCAGGCATTTCTGACGGTCAACGTCGAGGCCTATCCCGACCCCGCTCCCCCCATTATTGAAGTGGTGGCTCAGTTTCCAGGTGCGCCGGCGGAGGAAGTCGAGCGGCTGGTCACGACGCCGCTCGAAGTGGCCCTGGCCGGCATGCCGGGGTTGCAAGTCACGCGCAGCAAGTCCCTGTTCGGGCTGTCGCATCTGCGCAATCAATTCGACTACGGCACTGATTTCGAGGTCTGCAAGCAAAATGTCATCAACCGCCTCAGCAACATTCAGCTGCCCAAGGGTGTCAGGCCACAGATCTCGCCGGCTTCGCCGACGGGTGAGATCCTGCGCTACACATTAAGCAATCCCCGCGATGCGCTGGGCAATCCCCTTTACACTCTCAACGATCTGAAAGCGCTTCAGGATTACACCATGCAGCGCGAGTTGCTGCGCGTGCCGCGGATCGGCGGTGTCGTCGGCGCCGGCGGCACGGTCAAGCGCTACGAGATTCAGCCCAACCCCGACCGTCTTGCTCAATTCGGCGTCTCGCTGGGGCAACTGTCCAATGCCGTCGGCAACAGCAATACCAACGGCAGCGGCGACAATCTTACCCAGGGCGAAATGAACTTCGCGGTGCTGGGCATTGGCCTGTTCGGCTTTGGTCAGGATCCCATGCAGCTGGCCATCGCCATGAACAGTCCCGCCGAGGCGGCGGCGTTTTTGCGTCAGGAGGAGGCGAAACGCGCCCGCGAAATTCGCCAAATCGTGGTGGCCAGCGTCAATGGCGTTCCGGTGAAGGTTGACCAGCTCGTGGACGGCGGCCCGATGCTGCACGACGACGGCACGCCGCGCGTCGCTGATCACGATTTTGTCAAACGCGGCGTCGTTGTGTCCAACCAGACACGACAGGGCAAGGTCGGCATCAGCAAGCCTGCCAAGCAGGCCGACGGCAGCATGGTCTGGGTCGATTATGACGAAAAAATCCAGGGGATTGTGTTGCTGAGGCGTGGGCAGGAATCGCTGCTGGCGCTCAAGGATGTCAAGGCCAAGATCGAGGAGCTGAACCAACCCGGCCACCTTTTGCCCGGCGTCCAAATCGAGGTCTATTATGACCGCACCGATTTAATGAACGTGACCACCGAGACGGTCCACGAAAACCTTATTCTGGGCATGGCATTGGTGTCAATCATTTTGCTGATGTTTCTGAGCAATGTACGCGTCACGATCATCGTGGCGATCAACATTCCTCTGGCCTTGTTGTTCGCGTTCATCGTCTTGAAGGTCCGGGGCAAATCGGCCAACCTTTTGTCCATTGGCGCCGTCGATTTCGGCATCATCGTCGATTCGACCGTGATCCTGGTCGAGAGCATTTATCGCCACCTCACCACGGGCAAGCATGCCGACGAGCCGATCGCCAAGCGCATCGTTCGCGCCTGCACCGAGGTGGAAAGAGCCTTGTTCTTTTCCACGATCATCATGGTATGCGCGCTGTTGCCGCTGTTCACCATGAGCGGACCCGAAGGGCAAATCTTTGGCCCGATGGCAGACACCTATGCCTTTGCACTGGGCGGCGCCTTGTTGTTGGCCTTGACCGTATCGCCGGTTTTGTGCTGCTTGCTGCTCAAAAACCTGCGACCGGTGAACGACAACATTCTGGTGCGCAGTCTCCAGGCCGCGTACCTGTGGCAGCTTCGCCTGGTGCTGAAATTCCGCTGGGTGGCCCTGGCGCTGTTCATCGCCGGGACAATCGGCACGGGCATATTGGCCGCCAACATGGGCCGCGAGTTCATGCCGGAGTTGGAGGAAGGCAACCTCTTTGTGCGCGGCACGTTTCCGATGAGCGCGTCGCTCGATCAGGTGGCCGAACGGGCCAAGAAGGTCCGCTCCATTCTGCAGGAGTACCAGGAGGTTGATGTCATCGTCAGCCAGATAGGCAGGCCCGACGACGGCACCGATCCGACCGGGTACTACAATGTTGAGATCTTCGTGCCGCTCAAGGCCGCCAAATACTGGCCAGTGCCGGAAGGTCACGATCGGCCGCGGACCAAGGAAGCGCTAATCGAGGACATGAACAAAAGGTTGGACGACGGCTTTCCGGGCGTCGATTGGGACTTCTCGCAGATCATTCGCGACAATGTGATGGAAGCGTTGTCCGGCGTCAAAGGCGAGAACTCCGTCAAGATCTTCGGCCCCAATCTGGGCACGCTGGAAAAACTGGCGGAAGAGACCAAGAAGAAATTGACGAGTGTGCATGGCGTGGTCAATGTCGGCATCGTCAAAATCACCGGGCAAACCAATCTGGTGTTCGCGGTCGATTATCAAAAATGCGCGCAATGGAATGTTTCGGCCGACGACGTGAAAACCACCTTGGAAACCGCGGTCGGCGGCCAGGCCCTGTCGCAAATGATCGAGGGCGAAAAGACGTTTGACATCACCTTGCGCTGGCCCAAGGAACTGCGGGCCGACGAGGCGAAGATTCTGGCGATCCCTGTCGATGTGAGCAACAACCAGGTGCGGGCGCTCAACTGGTGGGGCATCGCGGCCACGGCCACGTCGGGCGCCAGCGTCGGCCTATCGCCCACGGGAACCATGCTGTCCTGGCCCGCCCTGGCGGGCAATGTTTACAACAACCCCAATCTGCCCAACGCCGTCCCGCGCCGCCCGCTCAAGGACCTGGTCACATCGGTGGATAAACAATTGCCTGGCTACGCCCAGCGGTTTCTCCGCCCTGGAGCTTCGGTCATCTCGCGGGAACAGGGTCAACGTTTTATTGCCGTCAAGTTCGGCGTCCGCAACCGCGACCTGGCCGGCGCTGTCGCTGAAGCCCAGGCCAAAGTCGCTCCGCTGATCCAGGCGAACCCCGGCTATCGCACGGAATGGAGCGGCGAGTTCGGTGAGATGGAAGAAGCCGAAGCGCGCTTGTCCAAAGTGTTCGCTCTTTCCCTGGTCGTGATTGGCCTGCTGTTGTATATGGCTTTTCGCTCCTTTCTGGACGCCGCGGTGGTTTTCGCCAACGTGCTGGCCATGGCGCTGGGCGGCGTCTGGGCGCTCAAGATCGTGGGCCTCAATTTCAACATTTCCGCGGCAGTCGGTTTCATCTCGATTTTGGGCGTGGCAGT
>DASRAT010000582.1:0-4578 GCA_035638015.1 Gemmataceae bacterium
GGCTGACACTGCCCGCCCGAGTAATCAGCGCACTCAACCTCCGCTGGCGAACGTTCGGTCGCGGCATCTTGGCGGACGGAAGTGTGAGTTCTTTCGACGTATATAATGCAAGAGTCGTATGGGACGGCCGGATTCGGACCGTTTTCGTGGACGCATTTGATGCGACGCCGTTGGTGGGAATGGCGATGCTGCGAGGGTATGAATATAAGATGCAGGTCCGGGCGCGAGGACGGGTGTCGATCAAAAAGATGTGCCTGAGCTAGGATGCGTGGACGGCTCCGCGGCATTAGCCGGCAGGTTGCAATGGCCGGTAGCCAATTTATTTGCAAGTCAAATAGCCTCCCATCGCACTTCCCTCACCGCCTCCTCTCCGAGTCGCCACCCGCGCATACTTGGTTTTCCGTCTTTCACGGAAATAATGAAATGCACCATCTCCCCCCCATAAAAGTTATTCGCCCGATCCGTCTTGCTCGGCACCGCCTCCGATGTGGGATGCGAGTGGTAAATCGCCACGTGTTCCACGCCGTGGTCACGCATGTCGCGGAATGCGGCGAAGAGATCCTTGGCGTCATTGTGATAAAGAACAGGGCTGGCAGCGGTATTGACCAGCGGGTAGCGACGTGTCACCTGGCCGGTTTCGATGTTTCCAGCCAGCAACCCGCAGCATTCGTTCGGTAATTCCGCGCATGCCTGCGTAAACATGTCGCTGACAATCTGGGCAGGCAGGAGAAGACGAAAAGGCGTTGACAACTGTGCTGATCCTCCCGAAGATGATCCATCTGCCGCTAGCGGCTTAGCATTACGACATTACGCCGAGCATCGACACCCATGCGCGATAAAGTCATTCTGGCATATTCCGGCGGCCTGGACACCTCTGTCATGGTGCCGTGGATCAAGGAGAATTACAACCTCGATGTGGTTGCGTTCACCTGCGATCTCGGCCAGGGCGAGGACATTGGCAAGATCCGCGAAAAAGCCCTCAAAACCGGCGCCGTTGATGCAGTCGCCATAGACGCTCGCAACCTATTTGTCGATTGCTTCGTCTTTCCCGCGCTGATGGCCAGTGCCATCTATGAATGGAAATACCCCCTGGCGACCGCATTGGGTAGGCCGCTTATCGCCAAATTGATGGTCGATGTCGCCAAGCAACATGACGCCAAGGCGGTGGCTCACGGCTGCACTGGCAAGGGCAACGACCAAGTCCGCTTCGACGTCACCTTCCAGACGCTTGCCCCGCAGCTCAAGATTATCGCCCCCGTACGCGAATGGAAGATGACCCGCGATGCCGAGATTGAGTTCGCCCGTAAGCACAACATCCAGGTCGAAGCGACTGTCGAAAGCCCCTACAGCATCGATCAAAATCTTTGGGGCCGCAGTTGCGAAGCGGGCGTGCTGGAAGATCCGTGGGACGAACCGCCCGAAGCCGCTTTCGCCTGGACAACCGATCCGCGCAAAGCGCCCAATGAACCGGCGTATGTCGAGATCGAATTTGAGCAAGGCAAGCCAATCGGGTTGAACGGCCAAAAAATGGACGGCGTCCCCTTGATCGAGAAACTGAACCAGCTTGGCGGCCAGCACGGCGTCGGCCGTATTGACCACGTCGAAAACCGCCTGGTCGGCATCAAATCGCGCGAGCTTTACGAAGCCCCTGCAGGCGTGATCCTCCACGACGCCCACCGTGAGCTAGAATCGTTATGTTTGAGCAAACAGGCGCTGCGCTTCAAAACGATGGTGTCCCAGGAATACGCCGACATCATCTACAACGGCCTGTGGTTCAATGCCTTTCATCAAGATTTGTTCGCGTTCGTGCAAAGCAATCAACGTTTCGTCAGTGGCGTCGTCCGCACGAAACTGTTCAAAGGCAAAGCCACCGTCGTCGGCCGCAAGAGCGAGTTCAGCCTGTACAGCAAGAAATTGGCCACCTACGATACTGGCGATCAGTTCGATCACGACTCCGCCAAGGGTTTCATCAAGCTGCACGGGCTGGGCCAGCAAACGCAAGCCCGGCAGCAATTGCTCAAGGGCGGCCAGGGCTTCGATTTGCCGGGATTATTAAGGGACGAAAGGAAACCGTAGGGTGGGTGGAGTCTTCGGAACCCACCAAGCGGAGTGGTGGGTTCCGAAGACTCCACCCACCCTACGAAATACTAATATGAATCACGAAATGATGAGCGTCGAGCAACTCGCGGTCTTTCTCCACCGCGATGCTCGCGAAGTCCATAAATGGGCCAGCAAGGGCAACATTCCTGTGCACAAGGTGCGCGGCGAATACCGTTTCCACCCCGCCGAGATTCACCACTGGCTCGAAGGCCAACTCCCCGGCTACACCGAGCTGGAGTTGAGCAATCTCGAACGCGGCGCCGCCGGCCACGGCCCGCATGAACTACCGCTGCTTACTGGGCTGATGTCTCCGGCGACCATGGCGGTGCCGTTGCCAGCCACCACCAAGGCATCTGTTCTCAAGGAACTGGTTATTGCCGCTGAGCAATCGTGGCACGTTTACGATCCCGCGGCGATTCTTGATGCTATCAAGCAGCGTGAAGAAGTGAGTTCGACGGCTCTGGAAACCGGAGTCGCCATTCCGCACCCGCACCGTCCGCTGGCCAATGCTCTGGGCGAATCGTTGATCGCCTTTGGCCGCACTGCCAGCGCGATTCCCTTTGGCGACCCTCGCGGTGGGCTCACCGATCTCTTTTTCCTGGTCTGCTGCCGCGACGCCAAAACCCATGTTCAAGTTTTGGCCCGCCTGGCGCGGCTGATGCTGTTGCCCGGCTTCCTCGATAATCTTCGCGGCGCCGAAACGCCCGCCGCGGCCTATCAAGTCATCGAAACGGCCGAGGCGGAATTGCTGGTGTGAACTCGTGCTTCACAAAGAACCCAAGAAACCCGACACGCCCGCCCCCGCCGAAGCGTCGGCACCGTCGGCGGATGACGAACTGTCGCGCCGCCTGCGCGAAGCCATCAGCCGCAAGCGGCCCTGGCAACGCACTTATTTTTTCCTCCTTTTGCTGGCGCTCATCTCGATTTTTGCTTTCGTAGCCTGGTGGTTCTGGCAGCGCCCGCAGCCGCCGGAGCTAATGGTCATCGGTTTCGACCATGTGACCCGTCCCGGCAAGCAGTTCACTGTGCGGGCCGCCACGGTGCCGCGCCAGCCCGGCGTGGACAAGTGGGGCGGCCGTGATCTCTTTTTCCAGGAAGTCGCGCCTCCCCTGGCTGAAAGTGGACAACCTGTCGCCTTGCGCACCGGCGAACACGGCATGGCCACCGCAACCTGGACCTTGAAGCACCCCGCCACCATGGCCGAAATCGAAGCGATCTACATCGACGATTCGATGCGGCCGCCCTGGTCCGACCGCGCCCGCTGTCGCATCTTCACCTGGCCGTCCGAGTCTCGGCTGCTGGTGCTGGATGTTGACCCGACCATGAAAAACAGTAACGACTGGCCAGCCTTGGCCAAGGCGCTCGCGGAGGCCGACAGTGCGGGTTGGCGAATCGTCTACCTTGCCGTCAACGCTAATACGCCGGCGGATTACCGCCCGCTCCGTGACTGGGTCATCCGTCTCCAATCCGATCTGCCGGTTGGTCCTGTCTTGCCCCGCACTAAGTTTCCCGCGGGCGAAGCCGACGCCGTCGCCCGCAAAAAAGTGTTGGCCGAACTCAAGGGCGAGTTCAGCGGGCCTGTGCTCTACATGGCCGGCGAGCCTGGGTTGACGCTGCGCACGGTGGGACAGGCGGGCGAGTTTATGGGCGAGCCGATTGGTCTGGCCGGTTGGGACAAATTGGCCGCGGCCTTGCCAAAGTGAGCGACGACGACCACGTGAAACACGCGCTGGAATTATGTTGCAGCTTGTTCGCAGTTGATTACCATCAACGAAGTTGTGGCCCACTTACACGTTCCGAGAGTTGAAAGGGACCTGCGATGATGACCCGGGAGGAAGTTCGAACGCTGGCGCTGGACGCCAAAGACCGGCTCGGCCTGACCTGGCCCAAGGTGGGCGAGGCGATAGGCCGCAGCCCGGTCTACGCATCCTTACTTGCCTACGGTTACGGTCAGGCCACTGCGGAGGAGGCGGAAGGCCTGGGTCGCATTCTCGGCCTGCCCCCTGAAGCGGTGGCGGCGCTGAAGAAGGCTCCCCACCGGGTTCCGGCCCAGCCTTGGCCGCCGACTGACCCGTTCGTTTACCGCCTCTACGAGGCGGTCATGCTCTACGGGCCGGCCTTCAAGGATGTGGCTCACGAGCTGTTCGGCGACGGCATCATGAGCGCTATTGACATGTCGGTGGACATTCGCAAGGTGGAGGATCCTCCCGGCGTAGCGCGGATGGTCATGACGCTCAATGGCAAGTGGCTCCAGTACAAAAAGTTCTAGCCGCGAACGGCGAGGGACAGGCCCTAAAGGAACTGTGCCCCGATGACCGAACCCAAACCCACCACTGCATGGGCGTTTGTCAGCCTGGCATGCACCATCCTGGGCTGGCTGGCGTTTCTGGCATTGCTTGCCATGGCCGAACAATATGGCGAAATCGCCAATGCTTCGGCTGGGGTTGGAATTATCTGGGGCATGCTGCACGGATTGGC
>DASRAT010000583.1:0-2532 GCA_035638015.1 Gemmataceae bacterium
TGGTGCCAGCGATTTGTTCCGGGGCCATGTAAGCGGGGGTGCCTACTATCGAACCGGGAAAAGTCAGCCGGACATCGTTTTGCTGCCAGCGGCGCGCCAGGCCGAAGTCGGTCAAGATGGGTTCGCCAGCTGCGTTTAACATGACATTGGCAGGTTTCAGATCGCGGTGGAGCACGCCCTGGGCGTGGGCCGCTTGCAAAGCCAGCGCGAGCTTGTGAATCAGGCGCAGGGCTTTGGCCGGCGGCCATGGCCCGCTAGCCGCGAGTTCATTCGATAGCGGCTTGCCGTCCAGATAGGCCATGGTAATGAACGGCACTTGCTCGCAGACACCCGTGTCGTACACGGGGCACAAATTGGGATGGTGCAGGCGCGACACAGCTTGCGCTTCACGCGTAAAGCGCGCGAGCGTTTCGGGACCATCGATCGGCCCGAAATGCGGCACCTTGAGTGCCACCTCCCGATCGAGCACGGGATCGTGGGCCAAGTAAACCGAGCCCATGGCCCCCTGGCCGAGCATTTTCAAAATGCGATACCGGCCAAACGACACCGGCAAGGTCGCGAAGAGAGCAGACGGCGGGCGTGTTTCCGATTGGTTGTTGAATTGCCGTTGCACCTCCGCTTCCGCGCGGACGAGGTCAGGCGGCAGATCGGCGGCACAGCCCAGTTCTGGATACTGGTCAAGGTAATGTTGCAGCGTCGTCCGGCGGCCGCGCTGCCATTGTCGTTCCAGATCGATCTTGATCATTTCGAGCAGAGCGGCACGGCGCAGCCCGTGATCTGAAGGCAATTCGTGCATCGCCTCGGCTAAGCGGGTCTCGTGCCAGCCTTGATCGAAGGCAAGCAGTTTGTCTTCCAGGATTTGCCGATCTCTCCAGGCAAGCGTCGCCAGATGAGCCGGGAGGATCGGTTGCTCGCGTTTCATGCGCACTCCGGGTCCAGTCGGCCTTGGCTGTCGGGATAGTGCGCGATCAGCCGGTGTTGCAGCAATGCCAACATGCGGTAAACAGTCTGCCGGGACACACTGAGCTGGGCCGCGACATCGACCACGGTTTGACCTTGCAGTCGCAACTGCAGGATTTCCCCATATTGCGGCGGCAAGCCGGCCAGCAACGCGTCCACCGTGTCTTCCAAGATTGTAGCTTCCTCGGGACCAGGTTCGCGACCGGCAGCGGCCACGAGCCAGCTTTGATCTTGGCCGTTGGTCTCCACGGCGACGTTTCGCCGCGCTGCGGTGTGGAAACGTCCGCGTTCACGTGCCTTGAGCACGGTGATCTCGACGAGCAGCCGCCAGATCTGCGCCGAACTGTCGATGCGGAACTGGCCGTTGTCGTTACGGCGGAAAAAAGTGCGAAACACCGACTGGACCACATCCGCGCCGTCCTCGCGCTGGGCCACTTTCCGATTCATATGCTGCTCGGCCACGCGCGTCAGTCGGTCGGAGTAACGTTGAAATAGCGCCTCGGCGGCCTGGGCGTTGCCCGCTTGCATGTCCTGCATCAGTTCGGCCATGGTCACTTTTTCGTTCATGATTCGATTGTCGCAAAGTCGCTGGGGGAATCAAGTTATTGTCCGGCAGATGTATTATTTCAGTTTTTTGGAACACTTCGCCTCGCGTTCGCAATGGAGAGGTTGGAGCCAACCCGAGTGGCGGGAGGGCAAACACCTGGAACCCTTGAATTTTGTAAACCGAGGCAATTGTCATGCTGAATCATACTTCAAAACTCGTCAGGTCTTTACTCACTTCCTTGCCTGGGCTTTGCGGCTCGCGCCGGCAGGCCCGCCGGCATCGGCAATTGGATTTTGACGTGCTCGAGGATCGCACAGTGCCATCGCAGATTTTCAAGGTTACCAGTCTGCAGGACGGAACCGGCCCCGGAACTCTGCGCAGCGCCATCATAGCGGCAAATAAGGACATGACCGGTGGCGTCGACATCATCCAAATTGCGTTACCCGCCGTTCAAAAGCCGTACGTGCTGAATCTGAAGAACACGCCTCAAGGCCAAGAAAACAAAGCCCAGCTTGGTGACCTGGACATATTCAACACCGCCCACAGCCTGGTCATTCAAGGAGTGGTTCAGGGCAACGCCATGCCGATCATTGACGCGTCCGAGATGAACGACCGCGTCTTCCAGGTCATGAAAGGCGTGAATGTGGAGTTCCAGAATCTGATCATCAAGGGCGGCGTCGCCAACGATGACGGTTCACCTTACGCCTTGCCTGGCAAAACAACTGCCAGGGGTGGCGCTATCTTGAATGACGGAGGCGCCATCAAGCTGACCAACGTCAGCTTGATTGGCAACAGTGCCCGCGGACGGGACGGCAAATCCTTCAATGACGTCACACCTGGCGCGGACGGGACCAGCGCCGAAGGCGGCGGCATCTACGCCCGCAACGGCAACGTGACGCTGAACAGAGTCACCGCGAAAAACAACTTTGCCCAGGGCGGCAACGGCGGCGCTGGCGGCAATGCCCCGGAGTTGGATGCCAACGGCAACTTCGGTATTGCGGGCGGCGGCGGCCAGGGCGGCGGGG
>DASRAT010000584.1:0-3072 GCA_035638015.1 Gemmataceae bacterium
GATGCAACAACCCTCCTGACCGGAACCTTCATCATATCGCATCATGGAGGTAGTTTTTCAGCGGGCTCCAAAGGAGACACTGACTCTCCTGGCCTCTTGCTACCTTTACTATAACTGAACATGCGTTCACTATACAAGAGGAAAACCAAGAAAAATCTGGCGTGGCACTGCCGTCAAACCTCTCTAGCACCGCATCCCCTCCCGCAGTAAACTCCCCTCCTTAAACTCTTTCCCCCCCCGTTTTTCATGGAGGATCCGGGCATGCGCCGTCTCCTGTGGATCGTGCCCTCGGCCATCGCGGTCGCCCTGGCAGGCTATCTTCTCAGCAAGCCCGCCGTTGCCCCCGCCGATATCAATCAACCGACCCCAGCCAGTTCGCCCCAGTTGCCGCAAGCCGGACATCATGTGAACAAAGCCGAAACCGCCAGGCTTGCCGACTCGCCGGAATTGCCGGTGACCAAGATCGTTCTTTACAGCAGCGGCGTCGGCTTCTTCCAGCGCGAAGGCGCGATCAACGGCGACGCCCGCGTCGAGCTGAGTTTCCCCGTGCAGGACATTAACGACCTGCTCAAAAGCCTGGTCCTGCAAGATCTCGATGGCGGCAGTGTGCGGGCGATCGGTTATGACAGCCATGATCCCATCGCCAAAACGCTCGACAGTTTCGCCATCCGCCTGGGCGACAATCCGTCTTACGCCAACATCCTCAATCAAGCCCGCGGCGAAAAGGTGGAAATCACCTGCGCCGCCAGCACGCCACAAACCGGCGAAATCACCGCCAGCTTCACGGCGAACACCCGTGTTCTCCAGGGCACCATTTTGGGCGTGGAAACAAAACTAGGTGCTGCCAAGGACAGCCCCGTGATAGAAGTCTTGAAGTTGTGGTCGCCCGATGGCATTCGCGCCGTTCCTCTGGCCGAAGCCCAGCGCGTCAAATTTCTGAATCCAACCGTGGAAAGCGAAGTGAACCGAGCACTCGACGTGCTGGCCCGCGCCCACGACACGCAAAAGAAAGGCGTCAGCCTGCAATTCCACGGCAAGGGCACGCGCTCCGTCAAGGTCGGCTACGTCGTGGAAACGCCGTTGTGGCGGACCAGCTACCGCCTGCTCGTCGGCGAGGACGGCAAGCTGTTTGTGCAAGGTTGGGCGCTGGTCGAGAACCCGACCAACGACGATTGGAAAAACGTGAAAATGTCGCTCGTCTCGGGGCGACCGATTTCGTTCAAAATGGATTTGTACCAGCCGCTTTATGTGCCGCGGCCCGTTGTCCAGCCGGAGATTTACGGTTCGGTCCGGCCGACAATCCACGGCGGAGGGATAACGATATACGGATTGTCGGATGGTGGTGAATCAACGGCAGCCGGCACAGCAGCGGGCAAACCTCTCGCAACCGGCGGTGCCTTTGACAGGAAAATCACTCCACCCATGACAGTAGAAGACGGCGTTCAACTCCTTCCCGGCCTCCCGGGCAAAAAGGCTCAAATTGAACTAGATAAAGCGCGATTCGGAATCAGTTTCATGCCCACCGACACCGCCACAGCCACCGATCTCGGCGCATCCTTCAAATACGCCATCGACCAACCAATCACGATTCCGCGTCAGAAATCGGCCCTGTTGCCGATCGTCAACCAGGAACTGGAAGGCGACAAGGTCAGCCTTTACAGCCCCGGCGCTCACGCCAAGTATCCGCTGCTGGCGGTGCGGCTCAAGAACACGACGGGTTTGAACCTGATGCAAGGCCCGGTTGCCGTGTTTGAAGACGCCGATTACTGCGGCGACGCCCAGCTGCCCGATATCCAACCCGGCGAAGAACGCCTGGTCAGTTACGCTCTTGACCTCGGTACCGAAGTCGAAGCGGTCAACGGCGAAGGCACCAATCAACCAGGTTCGATCCGCCTGCAAAAGGGTTTGTTGACCATCACCTCCAAGGTCCGCGAATCCAAGACCTACACCATCAAAAACCGCGGCACTCATGACCGCGTGGTTTTGGTCGAGCATCCCTACCGCCCGGCGTTTCGGATTACCAGCAAAGAGCAACCGAAAGAACGCAGCCGGGACGTTTATCGGTTCGAGGTCAAAGTCGCCGCCGGTCAAACGGCCAAGCTCGAAGTCGAGGAAGAGCAGGACGCCGGCATTACGCATGGGCTGGCGAATTACAACTACGACTTCCTGCTGCAATGCGATTTGAGCAACCCCGAGGCCAAAAAGGCGATTCAGGCCGTGCTCGACCTCCAAACCAAGCGGACCAAGCTGGAAGGTGACCAGGCCCGCCTGAAGAAGCAACTCGACGATATCACGAGCGACCAGGCCCGGCTCCGCGCCAATCTCAAGGAGATGCCCGAAACCGCCGCCGCTTACAAGCGTTACCTGGAAAAATTCGACAGCCAGGAAACGGTCATCGAGCAACTTCAAACGCGGATCGCGGAGGTGCGCGATCGGTTGCAGACGCACCACGAGGAATCACAGGCCTACCTCAATAACCTGGACATCGAGGCGACCATCCGAAAGTCGCCGCCCCGAAAATAAAAGCATTGGCGAGCGTCGAGCCGTAAGGCCGACGTGGGCGCGCGTAAACCGTGTTTGCGCATCCACGTCGGGCTTACGCCTCGCCGCTCGCCCCCTTCACCAGTTCAAACAAGAATTCCCCCAAAACAGCTCTTGGCCCCCGAACCCCTTTCGGTTAATATCACTCAGTTAGTCGGACTCTGTCCGAAGTCTATTCGCCTCTGGTGCCTGACAGGAGTTTGCTTTCCCGGTCCAGTTCGAGTTCCACCCCTTTTAGGTGAATTTTCGATCGTTTGACACTCCTTGCATGGGCAGTCCTCCCCGAAAAGATCCCCAAGAAGGTGGTTGTTACCGGCCCCGTGCTAGGACCGTACCGGGATCGTTCTCTACACAGTCGGCGCTTGGCAATTTAATGTCAACGGGGCGGAGAAAGGGCAACGGCAAGGCGGACACCGCCAATCGCGGAGTCCAGGCAATCGGCAGCGACCACGTTGTTCGGGCGTGGTTGGCGGTCCATGCAGCACTAAGCGGATTCGCATCGCGCAGGCCGGCTGCGAATCATGGGTACTT
>DASRAT010000585.1:0-7625 GCA_035638015.1 Gemmataceae bacterium
CCTCCGTTTCACCCGGCGCTGCGGCGATAACCAAAAGCGGTGAGTGAAACAAGAGCAATCAAAAGTGGCAGGATAGGAAGACCTGCAGGGGTGTAGCGAAGGAAGGCTTGTTATTTGTCCAAAGGATGGGGTCCACATTACAGTAAGGTCCACGGGTTCGGACCTTAACGTCGATCCCGTTGGCGAAGCTGGAATAACTTGCGTGGTGCAGGTATGGAAATCAACGACCGCCTCGTTGCGTTAGCGAATGCGTGCGGTTACGGGGATTTCAGCCGAAGCATGGCGCTCCCTGACGGTCTTGGGCGACGAAGCTTCAATACAGCGCGCTGTCATAGGAACCCTTAACCTGGATGATGGAGACCAGACCATGACGACCGTCCCCACTTCGACCCCGACGCTTTACATCGCTTTGGAACTGGGCAAGGAAAAATGGCTCCTGGCCAGCGACACCCAGGCGGCGCAGAAACCGCGCTATCGCTCGCTGGCGGCGCGCGATTTGACCGGCCTCGCCGAGGAGATCGCCAAGGCCAAGGTGCGTTTCGAACTGCCGGCCGACGCTCCGGTCCGCACTTGTTATTAAGCCGGCAGCGACGGTTTTTGGCTGCACCGCGCCCTGACGGCGCGCGGCATCGACCATGTCATCGTCGATTCCAGTTCCATTGAAGAGAACCGGCGCCACAAGCGCCTCAAGACCGACCCGGTCGATGCGGCCAGCTGGGCGTCGTATTGCTCGAAAACTTCGGCGAGCGTCCAAGATTTCTCGATAACGGGGTTGCATTGAGCTTGCCGTCCGGTACTAGGATGACGGCCATGTCAGCACCTAGCGGCACTTCCAGTCGGCCGCGTTCCCCGAGCCGGAGATTCTTGCGGAGGCGAGCCATGCAGGCTTGCACCTCTTTGCGATTGCTGCTGCCGACGGAATAGTGCAGCTTGCGGCCACCGCGTCGAAAGGCGACGCGGTTTAGTCCAGAACGCTGTTCGAGCCAGGCCATTGGGATTCCCTCGCGCAAGAATCCTACGGCCCCGCTCCAGCGACATGACGCCAACGCGACGGCAAGGTTGCCCTCAAAATGCCCCCATTTTGTCCGGATCGGCTTTGGGGACACCTTCGACAATTTGTAGTAAGTGCTTGATGATTTGGGCGGTCAAGCAGTCGAATTGTCGGGAGAAATGAACTGGGGAACTAGTGCCGCTTCCACTTCGTCAGTTTCGCGCCGCCGAAAGGACAGGTCTTGACTAACCCTTGTTTACGGGGATTAAACGGTTGTTCACCGTTTTTCGCGCGAAACTCGTGAACTGGAAGCGGCACTAGGATTCGAACCTAAGAAACTGATGCTTCGCTGGCATTCATCTCGCATTGCTTTCTCGTCGCAAGCCATTGAAACACCGGGAGTAAAAAGAAACCGACGCTCAAGTCACATTGTAAACATGTTGCGGTCACAGAGGGCAATACTGCCCCCAATATGCCCCCTTTTTCGGGCAGTGCCGGTCATGCGACACCTACTCGCAAAGGACATCGCCGGTTGGCAGACAAGCGTTAGCTGCACGGGATCATTTCAAATCGTCAGGCGAAACGCCCGCTACGACATCAAGCGCCCAACAAAGCCGCGCGGCTGTATCAAGGTTCGGAATACGTTCCTTCCGCTCAATCATGGCCACGGCCGTCACAGTCAACTCGGCTTGCTCGGCAAGTTGCTGCTGTGTCAGTCCCAATATCTCGCGTTTCATTCGCAGTTGGGTAGAAAACGTTTGCTTTAAGTGACGGGACATGCGTTCAAGCCAACTTCGAGTTACTCGTTCAACATTACGCCTGGGCCCATCCGGCGGCACGGCTATGCCTTTGGCTTCTTCATCGTAGACATCAGCACGATAAAGCGCCAACCACATGTCTTGCCCTGGCGTCGTTTTTCTTCGCTTTTTCGCCATTGGCTCACTGATGATTTGGATTGGTCCAATCGCTTAAACGCACTTTTTTGTGTGCCGCAATCCAACTTTGACATATCTCACTTATTGTAACAGTTGTTATAGCAGAGTCAATGGCCAGCTTTTGGATTTTCCGGCCGCGCTCACGTCTTTGTTGGGCAATAAAGTTGGGCCTGAACTGTTCTGGCACTTAAATACGCTGTGCCGATTGGCTTCCCGTCGCCGTTCTCGAATTGCGGGCATGTCAAGGCATAGTTTTACTTTCCAGAGCGCATTTGCTGATTGGGTTGGCGGAATCGCCGCCGCCGCACATCGCCCCAAGTTTTTTGGCCAGGGTCCCAAACCGCGGCCATGGATGCCGCGGATTGGGGGGACAAAAAAGTTGAAGGCGGCGAGGATCTGTGGCCGGCAATTTGGTTCGATTTTGAAAAGCTCAGCACTTGCCAGTTTTAGTGTTCTCACCGGAATCGAAGCCAAGGGCTCGCTCCATTGTGGCGTTAACCCTGCCGATTCTCCCATTAGGATGCGCAGCGCACTAGGATTGTTGAAAAGGACGTAGCACTGAATGTTAGCCTGCTGCCCATTTTCAAATCTGGCCGTATAGTTAAGAAACGAGATTGTTTGGCTGTTCATTTGGACCGTCGCATATCTCGAATCTCGAATCAATTCGGCTCCGTTTTGGTCTTGTCATCTTGCTCCGGCGTGGCGTACTTGCTTACCAAGTTGACCAACAGCAAATACTCCGTCTGATGTCGCTGTACTTGTTGGGTTACAATCTCACTTTGCTTTTGCAACAGTCGCTCTCGGTATTGCCCCATCTTGTCCAGCGACAATCCTTCTGCAATCATTTCCATCGCCGCCGGAAAGTTTTTCTCGCGCTGGTAAACCCAAGCTAGATTGTATCGTGCCCGAACGTCGCTGCCATTGACTTCCAACGCTTTCAAGTAAGCAGACCTGGCTTCAGGATAACGGCCGTATTCAAATAAGCCGTCGCCCAAAACATTCCAGAGTTCCGATGAACAAGTTGGATTGAGCGACAGGGCCACCTTGGCCAGGTCAATGCCGGCTTTGACATCGCGCAATGAGAAAATCAAGAATTGTGCGATTTCGCTCAAAAGCACCCAGTTGCCCGGCTGCTCCTCCATCGCTTTCTGGTAGTACGATGACGCCAACTCGAATCTTCCGACTTGCAGGCAATGGCGCGCTCTGGCAACTGGCTCCTGCAGTTTTTCCGCTATTGCTTGACCGAACTGAACGCTGAACCGCAAGCGCTGATTCTTGGACAGCTTGTGGGCTAAAAGCCGGGAGTGGATGCTGCCCGATTCTCCGAAGGGTTTGCGATACAGGCAACGGTTGTCTTCCTGGAAATAGGCCTTAAGCAAGCTGAAATTCACGCCTACGAAAGTTGCCATGCTGAAGCGCTGATGCTCGACTTCGTCTTGGACGGTCGCCGTTGTTTGGCCGTAGTCGTTGGCCAGAATGAAGCCATCGTCATGCACCAGTTCCAGCAACCTCTCCAGCGATTGAATGGCGCCGTAGCTGTGCAGCAGCTTCTTCTTTTTAGTCTTGCCGATTTGCATGGCAAATTCCCCCAAGGGCAGGAATTTGACATCCACCGGACGGTAGTCATACTCGCTGGCAAAAAGACCATAGACTTCCAGTAGCTCGCGCTGAGACGCAGCATCATTGAGCTTGGCTCGGTGAGCCAAGGCCTCGGCGGTCAAGTCGGTATAATCCTCCAGCTTGACGTTGCGGGCAACACAAGTGCGCACGCACAGCTGCTTAACGGGCTCATTTTCCTCGCCAAATTCCAGGACCGCTGCCGGCAAGCAATCGAGCAAGTAATTGAGAAAAACGGCCCGCAATGGTTTGCCCGGATGATTGCAGAACATCACATCTTGCGGCAAGTGTTTGGCAGGCTCCATGGCGTCGATGAGGCGCAACCGATAACGGCCGGGGTGATGCGCCAACACGCCGTGGCGGCAAACAT
The DNA here is from genome assembly GCA_035638015.1 of Gemmataceae bacterium. GTDB lineage: Bacteria > Planctomycetota > Planctomycetia > Gemmatales > Gemmataceae > DASRAT01. The sequence goes on from DASRAT010000585.1 coordinate 3,914, forward strand.
CAAGCAACATGCGCTCGGAGCGGTCGGCCGCAATGTAACAAAGGCGGTCGTAGTAGTCTTTTTTGTGCTCGTTACATAAATCGCGGAAGCAATCCAGGAAAAAGCGGGCAAAAAGGCCCACGCCGATTCCCAATTCCAGGACAAACAACTCGTTCTCAAGCGGTGCGTTGCTCTCCGATTCGACCAGGCTGTCGAAAAAGAGCTTGGCGGCTTTGCGCGACAACGTCCCGTCATTGTTGATGACAAACGGCACTGGGGACGCGTCGGAAAGAAAGGCCTTGTTGCCGCGCTGACGCAGGTATTCCTGTCCCAGTTGCCACTCAAGCGATTCGGCCAAGGGCACGAAATCCTGAATCACAGTGCGGCTGGACTGCGCCTTGGCCAGGATCGCTTCAGCCGCTGATTTGGGATCGAGCTGCGTGACCGCGGCGCCGGGGGGCTTGGTGATAAGGGTAGACATGGCGGATCCCTTTCAGGCTTTTGCCGTGTTGGCCTCGGCCTTGGGAGCGCCGTGGGCAAAGGTGCGGGTGCCGAAATGATGGACAAAGAGATCGCGGCAGCAAGCCAAGGTGAAGCCGGCTTGGCGTGCCTTGGTGCTCAGAATGTCGGTGTCGAAGATCGCCAAATCAGTCCAATCGCGCAAATGGCCAATCCGTTTGAGCACTTCACGCTTGATAAGCAGGCAAAATCCGCCCAGGCGCTCTGTTTCAACCCACTTGCCGCGATTCTGCTCACTTAATGTGCGAGCAAAGCTCTCCACGGCGCTGACATCGACGAGCCAATTCGACGTGGCCTCGTCTTTGCCGTCAAATCTCGAATTCTTCTTGGGGCCGATGCGATAAGAGATGTTTTCAACAAGCTGCGGAGGCGCCGCGTAATTCGACATGGGGCCGACCAAACCCAAAGCAGGTGTCAGCTTGGCCAACCCCACGAGATGGTTGAGCCAACCATTCGTGACAATAGTGTCGTTGTTGAGCAGCACCAAGTATTCGCCGCGCGCTTGCTTGATTGCATCTTGCACGGCAGCGGAAATGCCCAGGTCCGTGGGCGTTCGCACGATTTCCACGCGAACCTGCGTCGCGGCGGTAGCGATGCCGGCCAAGTATTCAGCGGTGCCATCGAGCGAGCCGATGTCCAGAAAAATCAACTCAAAAGGTTGTCGCGTGTTTTTGAGCAGGCTCGGCAAACAGAGTTTAGTAAATTCCAGCTGGCCGCAACAGGGAATCAGAATCGAAGCCAAATCCGGAGGCGACAATACGGATACCGGTTGTTCGTGCAGAATCCTGTCGACCTGCGGGGTTTTTGGTTTGGATGGAGGCGGCGAAGCGAGTTCAGTAGTCATTGAAAGTCTGCTCCTCTGTGCCTGCTTCGTTTGCTAGTTGATTGCGGTCCGCTCGTTTGGTTCGGATTCGCTTCAAAATCGCTGGTTCTAGCCTAGTTACTCGCAAACTCACCACGCCCTCCCCGTGAACTAACCGCAAACAGCGCTCGGAAATGACCAAAACGATCATTGCTGATAAATGGAATTCCGAACAGTGAATTTCGGATCAGTTCACCCGGCCTCACAAGGCCGACCATGGCGGCGCGGGAGTTTTCAGGGCGTGCCACACTTGCCACCCATCGTCATTAACGCAACCAACGGCGTTTTTGTCGTAACTCAGCTGCACCAAAACACTTGCGTTTACTCTTATCCTTGGGTCAACTCCGAGTTCAGGAAACATGGAAAAACCAAGGTTTTCAGACTAATGCGCTCAGAATTTGGCGTTATTTCCTGTTGTTTATGACTACCGCACGCAAAAAACTGACGTAACTGCTCTGTTGCAGCTGACTTGTGGCGGAATCGATTCACCTTGCGTTTATGACGTTGCGTGCCACCCGCCCGCCCATTCCCGAGCGAACGGCTCTCAAGTTGTCAAAGAACCAATTGCGTCCAGAGGGTGCTGCACGCCTGCCTGAATCCACGCCTTTCGGATGGGGATCAGTGGGCTTCGCACGCCCTTTCAGGGCGTGCCACCCAACGTCATAAACGCAAGGTGAATCGATTCCGCCACAAGTCAGCTGCAACAGAGCAGTTACGTCAGTTTTTTGCGTGCGGAAGTTGTAACCACCAGGAAATAAGCCAAATTCTGAGTGCTTGGGTCTAAAAACGTTGGTTTTTCCATACTTTCAGGATCTCGGACTTAACCCCACGCAAAAACAAGACACAAGTGTTTTCTTGTAGATGACTTACGACAAAACGCCCTTGGTTGAGATAATGACGTTGCGTGCCACCCGCCGGCCTTTCTTTTTACATTTGTTTTTTTTCAGCGAAAATTACATATCCCAAATACTTTGGCCTCGCCAACGAGTGGTCCAAGTAATGCTACATGAAATGCAATCAAATTCGGCGGAATGTGGTTCCCGCGTTAACCAGCGACCACATGCCGGACAAGGGCACGTGTTGATTTTTTTGCTAACAAGGAATACCACTCCGAGCACAAATCCGACCAGTGCTGCCAGTTTTGCCCATTCTCCCACAGCTGTGCTCAGAACAGGAATTGCGATTGACGACATCATAACGAAACCCACAATCATACGACGAAACATGCTCCGATCATAAGTCGGGTGCACGTGCCGGGCAAATGCCAAATTCCCACCTTTGCTCATTCCATAGGTCCTTTTATCACATCAACTACCTTTACAACCGGACAACCTTGGTTTGATTGCAAGGAGCCGTCCACGGGCAAGTACAAAACACCGAGGGCCTCGGCTTGTTAGGATCAAACAGCTCCCATCGAAAAACCCTCTGTCCAAAACGACACGTTGCCAAAGTCTCGGCGCCGAAGCCAAACAGGCGAGATCAATTTGTGATTTAGCCGATAATTGTCGGTGGATTATCGGGGTCCTGCTTTTTCCTCCAAAACTCATCCTGGGGCAAGGAATTAGGCAAGAATTGCCATTTTTCAGGCGAAAGCGGCCTTTCAGGCCCTATTTCTCGATCATTACCGGCGTCGGACCCGATGGGTTGTCCTGCTTTGTCAATGTAAAAAGTGAATGTTCCTCCGACACCGCCCGACAATCCGCTTCCATAGCCAATACCGACCCCCCATTCAAAGTCCGATTTCTCAGTTGCCCAATAATACGAGTATCTGAATCCAATGGTCAAAGTTGAAAACCCCAACGATCCAGTAAATGTTACTCTTCCGTTAAAGCCTTCGGGAGGGCAGTCGTTTCGTTTTACAATTCGTATCGGAGGCGTTCCTTTTAGGGCCGCAACAATAGCTCCCCTCCAATTCCCTTGGGTAGCGGCTTTGATTGCTTGCGTGAGATTATGAAACATATTTCGCCACCGATTCACAGTGCTGCCAAGGCTCGAAAGGATGCCAGTATCTCCTCTCACCGGATTACCTTTCATTGTTGCGGTCGCAAAAACTCCAATATCGCCCTGAATCGCACCCGTTATACCAGTTTTTTCCTGTCCCTTCGCATCAATGCAACTGAAATAATCCACCTCAGCCGTAACGACAACACCGAAGCTAAAAATCGGCGTGATTGGTACCCCTACCACAAGCAGAGGAACCCGTACGCCAATCAATCCACTTGGGTCGGTCCCATTGGTGACGTCGTTATTGACATACCGGTAAAGATTGGAATCTCCCGCATCGAATCCCAAGGGGTCCTGGGTCATCCAGCGTCCGGTCTTTGGATCATAATAGCGCTGGCGGTTGTACTG
>DASRAT010000586.1:0-3097 GCA_035638015.1 Gemmataceae bacterium
CACGCCGTGGCGATAGACACGAAAGGTGCGGTCAAACCCGGCGGGCCGCCAGCCGTGTCCATGGATTGCACGGTCCTTGACGGCGGCAAAATGCAGATCACCTTTCAGTATTACTCCGAGACCAGCGGCAAGCTGGAATCGCTGACCTGCAACGGGTCGCTGCCGGAGATTGAGCAGCAAGTTCGCAAACACAAGCTGCCTAGCCGCGTGGAGGATTTGGTGGATGTGGCGTTGAAGCGATTGAAGTTGGCGAATCAAAGGTGAGCTTTGGGTCTCCGCAAGGAATGACGAGCGGCGGGGTTCATCCCCGTCGGGACAAGCTCGGCTGCTCGTTGAGCTTTATTATTACCACCTTAACGCAACGCCTCGCGCACGTTTTTTTCCGTCACCGGCCGAATCACCTTCTTCTCCGTAATAATCCCCGCAATCAACCGCGCCGGCGTCACATCAAACGCCGGATTATAAACCTTCACGCCGTCCGGCGCAATCTGCTTGCCCAGGCCGTGCGTCACCTCGCGTGGATCGCGCTGCTCAATGGGAATCGCATCGCCATTGGCCAAGCTCAAGTCAAACGTGCTGGATGGGGCCGCCACATAAAAGGGAATGCCGTGGGCCTGAGCCAACAGCGCGACGCCATAGGTGCCAATTTTGTTGGCGGCGTCGCCGTTGGCCGCGATGCGGTCGGCGCCGGTAATGACGATTTGAATGCGTCCCTCTTTCATCACTTGTGCCGCCATGTTGTCGCAGATCAGCGTTACATCGAGGCCGCGTTGCTGGAGTTCCCACGTCGTTAACCGCGCTCCTTGCAAAAGCGGCCGCGTCTCATCAGCAAAGACCGCGAAACGCCGACCTTGCTCCGCGGCGGCGAACATCACGGCTAGAGCAGTGCCATAATCCGCCGTTGCCAGGCCGCCGGCGTTGCAGTGAGTCAAAACGCCCTGGCCGTCCTTGATGAGTTCCGCGCCCACTCGGCCAATGGCCCTGCACATCTGGCGATCTTCTTCCTCGATTTTCAACGCTTCATCAAGCAAGACTTGCAACCATCGCGACACCGGCTCACGCTCGAGATTTTCCAGCGCATGACGCTGCATGCGGTCGAGCGCCCAGAAAAGGTTGACCGCCGTGGGCCGGCTGGTGCGGAGATAATCCGTGACTTCCTGGAGTTGATGAAGAAAAGCTTCCTCTGTCATGTCGCGCAGCGTTTGCATGCCGACGACAACGCCCATTGCCGCCGCGACGCCGATGGCCGGCGCTCCGCGGACGCGCAAGACTTTGATCGCCTCCCAGACTTGTTCCACGGTGCGGCAATCGTGGTAATGGACTTGCGTGGGCAACAGTGTTTGGTCGATCAGGCGAACGAAACCGCTGGTGTCGCCGATCCATTCGATGGTGCGTGCGGGTGTCATGATTGCAGTATATGCAGGGCAGCCTCGTGCAACTTGCCGTTGCTTGCCAACACGTCCGGCCGATGAATGTCGGGCCGCCCGTCCCAGGCGCTGAAGCGTCCGCCGGCTTCCTCGACAATCGGCTGAATGGCGGCGATGTCCCAAACATGCAGGCCGTGATCGGCCATGATTTCGCCAGCTCCTTGAGCAACGAGCATGTGCCCCCAAAAATCGCCGTAGCCGCGTTGGTTTTGCGTCTGTGCCGCTAATTGCAAGAATTGTTTGGTTTTGCCGGCCCGCTCGAACCATGACAGGTTGGTGTAAAACACCGTGGCTTTGCTCAACTCGCTGACATCGGAAACCCGGATGCGCCGCTCGCCGCGATAGGCGCCGTCGCCCCGAAGTGCTCGCCACGTTTGTCGCAGCGCCGGTGCGATCACAATGCCTGCGATCAGTTCGCCCTGGGATTGCAGGCCGACGAGGGTGCCCCACACTGGAATGCCGCGCACAAAACTGCGCGTGCCATCGACGGGATCGACGATCCAGCGATAACCGGAAGTGCCCGGTTTGTCGCCGTATTCTTCGCCAAGAAAGCCGTCATCCGGAAAGGTGCCGAGTAGGCTGTCTCGCAAAAGCTGTTCGGCCTGACGATCGGCAACGGTGACGGGACTGTCATCTTCTTTCCATTCGACGGCAACGTCGATGTCGAAATAGCGCAATGCCAGCTGGGCAGCCTTGCCAGCTGCATCAACGGCGGCTTCATAGCGAGTGCGCCAGGCGGAGTTCATCATTGCCTCTTTGAGAAACGGACGAAGCCAAACGGATTCCCCATAGCTGCTTCCGCGCGTTTTACCCTTGCAACCCCGCCGCCACTCCCGTAACCTGACAAAAGCTGGACAAAAGCGCTCGTGGTGCGCTCGTCCCCTCATTCTACCAGCCGGCGCCGCATCGCTGCCACCATTTCACGAGCGGATTCGGCAGGTTCCGTTTGTCCACCCAACGTGATTAATGCTCGGAGAGAAGTTTCATGGGTAAGCAGCGCGGCGATTTCACGGACATCCTACTCAAACGCCAAATCCTTGGCCCCGACCAACTCAGCGAAGCCAAGGCGATGCAGCAGCAGACCGGGGCCAAGCTGCAAGACACTATTGTCAAGCTCGGCTACGCCACCATTGAAGAGTGCCTGTCTGCCACCGCCGAGTTTCACGGCATGCCGTTCGTCAACCTTACGGATGTGACCGTGCCGCCGTCCGTGGTCGAGTTGGTGCCAGAGTCGGTGGCCCGCGAAAACGTCGTGTTGCCGTTGTCACAGGAAAACGGCGCCCTCAAAATCGCGGTCGCTGATCCGGGCGATTTCGACACGCTGCAAAAGCTACAGTTCATTCTCAATAAAGACATCCAACCGCAGCTCGCCGTTCGCGAGCAGATCATCGAGGCGATCAATCGCCATTACGGTCAGACGGAAACGGAATCGGTCGACTCCATGCTACAGGAGTTCACCGACACTCAGATTGATTTCACCGAGACGGAGCAGACCTCCAACCAGGCGGCGGCTGAGGAGTCCGACGCACCCGTTGTCAAACTGGTAAACCTCATCATCTCCGAGGCCATTACCCTTCGGGCCAGCGACATTCATGTCGAACCATTTGCGGATCGGGTCCGGGTCCGCTATCGGATTGACGGTGTGTTGGTGGAGCGCGACAGCCCACCGC
>DASRAT010000587.1:0-2895 GCA_035638015.1 Gemmataceae bacterium
CGCCAATAGCGCGACCCAGGGCCAAAAAGCATGCCCCCAAAATGCCGGGGCGAGCGAATGGCAGCACCGACGTCCAAATCATCTGCCACCGAGTCGACCCTAAAGCCAGTGAAGCCTCACGCTGCGCCTGCGGCACGGCCCGACAAATGTCAAATGTGATGGCGGTGACATAAGGCAAGATCATGACGGCCAGGATCAAACCTGCCGTCAATAGACTCAAGCCGCCAGTGGTGGGGCCGCCCATGTCGGTGATGTACGGCTGCATGAACGGCGCCAAAACCAGTCTGGCCCAAAAGCCGTAGACGATGCTTGGAATCGCCGCCAGCATTTCCACAAGGAAGGACACGACCTTGCGGACCCAACCCGTGGCAATCTCTGACAAATACGTAGCTGTCCCCACTCCAAGCGGAACCGCAATCATCATGGCTATGGCCGAGGTAACCAGTGTGCCGTAGACGAATGCCAATGAACCAAACTCGCGGACGTGACTGCTAGGATCCCACACTGAGGAGGTGAAGAACGTGAGGCCGTTGCCGGTGATCGCCGGCCACGACCGCCAAGTTAGCACAGCTGTCAACAAGCAAAATAGGATGATAACCCAACAAGCGGCCAGCGTGCAAAGGCCTTTGAAAATCCGGTCGCCGAGGTTCGCAATGTTGAACCATCCGGATCCCGGCGGAGGCATTTTGGTCCTTGCGGGGCGTCTCGGCGCGGAGATGGACATGGTATGATGATCTTCGTTTTAAGGCCGACAGCTGTGGGCCTTTGGGAGCGCGGCCATTCGTTGCCGCTGGTGAGGTGGGCGGAAGCTTGAATCAATTTTAGCCGCCGCCGTTCAATTTACCAATCCCGAACGTAATGCCAGTGAATGTTACTTCTTGATTTTCTCCATTTGCTTCTCCACACGCGAAATCAAATCTTGCGGCAATCGAGCGTAATGCAGTGCCTCACATAACGATTGGCCGTCGTGCGTCACCCACCACAAATAGTCATAGATCGCTTTGCCTTTTCCAGAAGGCGGATCGACATAGAGGATGGCCCAATTGGTGCCGCTGATTGGGTAAGCGTCCTTGCCAGGAGCATCCGTCAAGGAATAACGAAGGTCGTCGGGTATGCTCGTCAGCGCGCCGGCAGCCGCTGCGGTAACGGCTTTCATGTCCGCTTCGACAAAATGACCCTCCTTGTTTTTCACCGATCCGTATTTGACTTTGTTTTGCAAGGCGTAGATGAGCTCAACATAGCCGATGGCACCTGGCGTCTGCTTGACGTGAGCTGTCACGCCCTCATTGCCCTGCTGGCCCACGCCCGCAGGCCATTTGATCGTGGAGCCTACGCCCGGCCCCTTCTTCCATTCCTCGCTTTGCTTGGCAAGGTAATCCACCCAGATGTAGGTCGTGCCGCTGCCGTCGGAGCGATGGACAACCACGATTTCTTTGTCCGGCATGACAACGCCCGGCTCTTGACTCGCTTGGATTCGGGTGTCGTTCCACTTCTTTATTTTGCCAAGGTAGATGTCCGCCAAAACGTCGCCCGTGAAGCGAATCGGCTTATCCTTGACTTCGTCGAGATTGTAGGCCGGAACCACGGCGCCCATGGCCAGCGGAACATGAATGACTTCGCCCTTACTGGCATTCGCTTTTTTGATTTCTTCCTCATTGAGCGGTGCATCGGAACAGCCGAAGTCGATGGTCATCTCGATCATTTGGGCTTTGCCGGCGCCGGAGCCTGTGGAAGCGTAGGCCACCTCGACGCCCTTGGCTTTGTTGTATTCGCTGGCCCATTTGGCCATCATGGGGTAAATAAAAGTGGCGCCGCCGGCATTGAGTTTGGTTGCATTGGCATTGTTGCCGTTGTTATTGCAACCCGAAACTAGCAAGCCAATGCTCATGATTTCCAATGTCGCCAGGGTCGTCCAAAGGCTGCGGTTAATCCAGGTTCGCATCATCGTTTCTCCTCGTTGAGCGCACATCAACACAGGTTGGCATTCGCGCAAATGCCTGCTGTTTTTCGATATTATGTTCGCAAGACCTTACCACTGCTCGCGGACATCCACGTGTTGGACACGTGAAAAGTTAGTGAATTACGCCGCCTACTTGGCGAATTGCACTTTGGCTAGCTTGTCCTTGGCTCGCTCGGCCAGCGCTTCTACGCATGCAGCTTCTCAGCAAGCTTTTACGCAACTGATTTCGCCAGACAACGTTGATTCAAACCGAACAAGGATAAGCTATGCGGATAGGCAATAGAATCGTGAAGAATGCGTTAAGAAACCGTGAAGAATCAGGCGGTTCATCAGGCCTTGGGCTCGCTCTCGCCCTTGTAATGGGGATAGCGATGCAAGCCAATCATCAAGATGGCGACGAGGATGTGCTTGGCGATTACCCAGGCCAGAATCGCCGGGCCGGTGCCGAAGGTGCTGAACCAGACAGCGGCCATGATGGTAAGGGTCGTGGCAAAGAGTTGCCAGAGGCGGAACTGTAGGCGTTGCCGACTATCGTCGTCGCCGACTTTGATCTCGATTGGGGGAGGCGGTTGCAGAAGTTGGGCCATGGCACGAATCCTCACCTGAAGGCTTCCCTCACCTTAGCGGGGCGGGTTTGGCGTGACAAGGTGAAGACGGGCGGCAGGAGAGACATGACGAGCCCCCGGGCTTGTTCCAGCGGATTCGGCGGGCATAAAGCCCGCCGCTCGTTATAGATCGCGGCCCATGCGCAGGTGCACAGGGATGAAATCAAAGCAAGGCAATTGAATCAGCGGATGATTCAGAAAAGGGGTGTAATAGTCGTAAACGAAGAAGATGCCGACATAAAACCGCATGAAGAAAGCTAACCAGACGAAGAAAAGCGCCGTGAACATCACGCGGCGATAGGTCCAACGTGCCGACAGCCGCGCATACCA
>DASRAT010000588.1:0-9023 GCA_035638015.1 Gemmataceae bacterium
ATCTGGATGTCAAGGAGTTGACCCAACTGCTCAAGCGCGTGGAGAAAACGATCCACCAACAACCGGACCGCGTCCGTTATGTCATGAACAGCTTCGTCATTGCAGTGGGCAGCTATGTCAAAGCGCTCACCGATTTGGCCCTTCAGGTCGCGGCAAAAGTCGGCAAAGTATCGGTGGACATGGGCGACACCGCTTGCAAGGTGCCGTTTGCGCCGGACTATATCAAGAAGGTCCAGGACCGCGGCACCATCGGCAAGAAGCGGAAATCGGCGAAATGCTGAACGGGAGCCAACGCAACAAGATCGCCACTAGCAAGGCTGCACATCTACCAAAGTCAAATCGGGATGTTGGGCGATGAACCAAAGCTGACCCTTTTGCCGCAGCGCCGCTTCCAAAAGGCTGCGAAGCCGAGTGGCTTCTGGATGGTCAGATTTGAGGCGGAAAACGCCATCGTGGCCCTGGAATAGCACCTGGACGAAATGGGAGTTTTCGTCCGAGATTTCCGTGGGCACGTCGTTATCGGCACGATTCAGTTCCGCGATGGCGTGTCGTTCGCCAAAGCTGACTCCGATGGGATGCTGGCGCTCTTGGCTGCGCCGGGCCAGCCGCAAATGGAGCGCATAATTCGGATCATGAAGGCCAAGTTGGCCATGGCACGAATTCTGGAAAATCAGTGTGGCGCCGCTCTCATCTTCCTGAATCTCCCGGACTACCAAGAGTTTCGTGATAGTCGTCACTGCTTCAGCCATGGCGCTGCTCCTTCGAGTCAAGGCACGTTATGGGTTCGACCTGCGGTACTCTTCGAGTGTTTCGCGCGCGTGCAGCTCAGGGCCTTCGATTGGGTCTGGGCCGGGCCAATATCCAGATCCTCCACACGCGGGCAACGGTGCTTCGCCGGCGGCCATTCGAACGAGGGTTGGTGTATCGTGGAGGGCGGTCACCCACTCTTCTATACCAACCGGGCGATCCAAGAGTACGGGATCAAACACCAACTCTTGCAATCGTTGGTCCGCCATTCGGACCAACAATAGCGGGGCAACATGATAGCTCCATTGAACACGTCCGTCAGGGTGGTCAAACGTATTTGCCCACAAAAGATCCTTAGCGCTGGCGGCGAAAGCCCACACCTTCCAGGCAACCAAGCCTCGGTCAAGCAACCGTTGGACCATGAGGTGGGTTCGAGCGTAGCAGCCGTCCGCTGGAAACCTCAGCGCCAACTCGCTGTCTGCCGCAAACTCCGCGAAGATCTCAGCGGCAACATCTGCATCGACAATATCGGGTGTTCGAGGCACCGCCATGCTCTAACTCCTGACACGCGTCGCATGCGATGAATTATAGCGGAAGATGCGCACCAGTGGGAAGCCAATGGCCGAGGGCCGTTGTCACCGACCACTCGTCTCCCTTCCGCGAGGTGCCTTAGGCGTTAGCCCTGTTGTCCAAACCAGTTCGACGAACAATCTTCAAAAACTTCCCATTTCCGTCATTTTTCGTGGCCGGTTAATCCCCTCCCCGGCAATTCCTCCTTAGATCAAGCCAACAAACAACGCCAACGTGGCACCAAGCCTGATCGCGGGAGTCACTTCCCGACCGCATTCATTCACCTTCGTTCCGTGGAGCCAATCATGAAAAAGCTCATGTTTCTGTCGTCCGTGGCCTGCGTCGTCATGGCAGCCACTTTTGTTCCTGTGTCGCAAGTCCGCTCCGAGCCGCAAACTGGCGTTCAAGTTGGTCCACGTGGTCCGGCCGGCCCGATTGGGCCCGCGGGGCCCGCGGGCCCCAAGGGCTTGCAGGGTCCCGCCGGTCCCGCAGGTCTCAAGGGCGCCCAAGGGCCCATCGGCCCGGCCGGTCCCAAAGGATTGCAAGGCGCCAATGGTCCTATGGGGCCCGCCGGTCCCAAAGGTCTGACGGGTCCCGCTGGCCCGGCTGGTCCCAAAGGTCTGACGGGTCCTGCTGGCCCGGCTGGCCCCAAAGGTCTGACAGGCGCCAATGGTCTGCCCGGTCCGGTGGGTCCGGTTGGTCCCAAGGGATTGCCTGGCCTTCCCGGGCCGCAGGGGCTGCCTGGCCCTATCGGCCCGGTGGGTTTCCCTGGCCCGGTCGGTCCCATGGGTCCGATGGGTCTTCCTGGCCCCATTGGCCTGCCTGGCCCCATAGGTCTTCCCGGCCCGGTAGGCGCCGTGGGCTCAATTGGTCCGATTGGCCCTATTGGAGCCATAGGCCCCGTGGGTCCAATGGGTCCAAACGGACTGGATGGGGCGGCAGGTCCGGCAGGCCCAGTGGGAGCGGTGGGCCCGATGGGTCCAATGGGTCCAAACGGACAAGATGGAGCAGCGGGTCCAGCAGGTCCTGTGGGACCGGCCGGCCCGATCGGTCCTGCCGGTCAGGATGGCCAGACTGGTCCGCAAGGTGCAATTGGCGCCAAGGGCGACACTGGCCCCGCCGGCCCGCAAGGTGCCGACGGCCCGATGGGTCCCCAAGGTCAAGCTGGTCCGCCGGTGCTAGTGGGTTCTGAAAGGCCGAGCAATCCGTTGCAGGGGACTTTCCTCTTCAACACGACCACGGGATCCTTGGAGTTCTTTGACGGCACCGCCTGGCGGGTGCTGCAAACTGTGACTCCTTGACGCTTCCCACAAGCCAGGGCCGCCACGAGGCGGCCCTGGCTTGTTTGCTTTTCGGCTCACAGTCCCCACCACGCCGCGAAGAAAACCACACCGGCAAATACCAAACAATAAACCCCAAAGAACGACCAGCGGCCGCCCTCCAAAACCGCCGACAACAAGCGCAGTGCCGCCAGGCCCGACAAGAACGACAGCACCATGCCCACCAGCCCTGGCAACACCAGGTCGAATAATGCCGCATCCGCCGCCTCGGGGCTCTTCAACAGTTTCCACGTCTGGCGAACAATCAACGGCGGAGTCAGCACCACGGCAAGCGCAAAGCTAAACTCCTCGGCGAACTTGCGCTGAAGACCGCACATCAAGCCGACGGAGATGGTCGCTCCAGAACGCGAAAAACCGCGAAACGGCAAGCACAGCCCCTGAACCAAACCCACGACCACCGCCACACCCGTAGTCAAAAATCTCCCATCAGCCCTGTCAAAACGGCTGGACGCCAAGATCAGCAACCCCGCCGCCGTCAATGCGGCACCAATTAGCGGCAAGCTCTTGAAAAGTTGCTCCACCTCTCCTTGAGGATGTCCGAGCATCCGTTCCAGCACCACGCGTTCGATGAGAAACTGCAGCCCCAAACCAAGCACACCCGTCACCGCCGTCGCTATCACGATCATGACAACAAACTGGCGTCCCGTTCCCGGCCTCGGTTCCGGCGGCCAGAGTAGCGCTTTCCAGCCCGACCAGAAGTAAACGATGGCCGCGAACATGGTGCCGGTGTGCAGCATGATGAGCAGAAAAACCATCGACGGGCTGGAGGGGTCAAGATCCATCAGCTTTTGAGCCAGGATCACGTGAGCCGAACTGGACACCGGGAGCAACTCCGCGGCGCCTTGAATGAGGGCCAGGACGAGAACCTTCGCGTAAAAATTCATGCCGCTAGATTACTGGCGACGCTGCCGGGCGTCTGGCCCCATGTTGCCTGTTTGGCCAATCTTGCCCGGACTATCGGCTGACATTTCGTCTTTCCATCAAGCAGTCGATTTGTTTCAATGCCGCCGCTACGAACCCGTTGAGTGGTTTGTCGCCAAGTCGAGGAGATATAGCCATGCGGACGATGATTGCGGGATGGGCGTTGCTCGCTGTTTTCGCTTCCCCAGCGGCGGGGCAAGAAATTGACAAGAAGAAATTGCGGGAAACACTTCAGTTGCCCACTGTGAACCTCAACGTGAAATATGGCATTTCGCCGACAACCGGATTGATTGACCTAGGTAATGAGCGGGACAAAAAAAAGGAAATCGCCACGCTTCAGCAAAAGCTCCAGTCCAAGGCCGATGCCGCCGAACTCTATTACGAACTCGCCGTATTATTCGAGGACGACGGCAACATCGCCGAATCCAAAAAAGCCATTGCCAGGGCTGTCGAGTTGTACCGCCAAAAAATCAAAGCGGAGCCAGGCAATGCGCGATTGCTGGCCGAGCTCGGTCTTTCCTTGTGGAACCCCGAGGAAGCAAAGGAAGCGGAAGCGCTGTTGCGCCAGGCCGTAACGCTGGCGCCGCAAGACTGGAAATGCTGGCAGTCGCTGGGCCTGTTTTATTCGCAAGGCTTTGCCGGCTTTGTTGACAGTACTGGCAAACGCATCTCCTTTGATAATCTTGAATCCCTTTATGAGTTGGCGGCGGGGGGCAAAGTTGATCCCAACAGCGCGCGCGACGCCCAAAGGCGTTTCGATCAGGCATTGGCATGTCTGGACAAAGCCGTTGAAGTGGCACCTGGCGAATGGCAGCCTTACCAACAAAGAGCAGGGTTACGCCATATGATTTACCTTCTTGGGCCGGCCCTCAAAATGGCGCTCGGCGAAAAAGAACCCTGGCCGAAGGCCAGGTGCCCGGTCTCGCCAGAAGTAATTGCCGATCTTAACAAGGCGGCCGAACTGAAACCCAGTGACCCCGGTCTAGTCGGGGTCACGGTTTATTATCACCTCACTTATCTCATGGCGACTGCAGACCTGGCGCCCGCGTCAAGCCCCGAGGCGTTTTGGAAAAAAGTGCCAGACAAAGACCGGCCCATCTTGCTAAACCACGTCCAACGACTTCACAAAATAGCAAGCGATCCCGATGTCGATTCGGCCTGCGCAGCGTCAGAGTTTTTGGGATTCTTGAATGTCATTTTCGTCAAAGATATGGACAACGGCTCGAAGTATCTTAAGCGAGCGTTGGCGTTGAACCCCAAACTGCATCGTGCCTGGGAAATACTGAGCTTCGCATTCATTTTCCAGGAAAAATGGGACGAAGCCATCAAAGTTTGCCAACAGCGAATCCAGCTCGAGCCGACGCCGCGTAATTATTATCTCCTTGCCAAAGTTCATGCGGAGAACGGCAACTGGCAATCGGTGGAGGCGACGCTGACGGCGGGACTCCAAGCGGACCCCGACGACTTCAATTGTAATTTAGGCCTGGCCGTTGCCTATCTAAAACACGAAGACGACGACAACGCCACCTGGAAAGCGCTGGAGTTGATGAAGAAATCGACAAGCAAAATCGGCGACCCGCCCGACCGCGAACGCGCCTGGGGTGTTTTGCTCGTGGGCGCCGCTTACAATGCGCTGCACGCCGACCGCCAAATGGCAATCCAGCAAATTACCGAGGCCGACCAGCTTTACCCTGACGACCCGTATGGAAAAAGGCTGGCGGAGATTATTGGAAGGTGATCGCCTGCGGCAGAGCAAATCGTCACCCCTCTGGTTGCTCGATGCGAAACACACGAAAGCCACGAATCTTCAAATGGCTCTTGGTTGTGCGAAACCCAAACCATCCCTCCGTGTACGGCTCAGGATCGTCCATCTGAAATAGCCGTTGGCCATCGCGGTAAAACTCAATGCGTTTGCCGGCGGCAACGAGCCGGATTTGTTGAGGCACATTCGGCGCCAGCATGAACTTGGGATCGGTGAGGTCATGATCGGGCAACAGCGGCCGCTCGTCTTGCTTGCCAATGTAGCGACGAAATCGCGTCGTGGTGTTGCCGTTGCCGCCCAGGCCGACGTAATAGGTCTGCAGAGTGTCGTAGTCCTCAAACTTGCCGCTCCGCTTGCGAGCGAAAAGGTCGTTGGGATTCTTCGGATCGCGGGCCATCCAGAAGCAATTGAGATCGCTGACGCGGTCATTGCTGCCGCCCGCCTGCACGGCGGTCGCTTCGTATTCAATGGCCAGCGGCCCTTTAAGTTTGTGGCGAAACCAAACGGTGCAACCCGCTGCCATGTCGATGTCGAGCACGCCGTTCAAGTTGCCAACGCTACCGGGGCCTTCATTCTCGATAATCCAGTTGTCCACCCCGAGCCGGAAATTGTCTTTGAAAAGGACATTGGCTTCGGGCTGTTGGTCAGGAAGCGGCATCACCATGGTAACCGGCGGTGGCGGTGTCCGTTCGCACGCCGCCAGGACCAACGGATAGCTAAGTGCAACCGACCAGATCACGGCTATCTTCCAGAAGCGCATAGGTGCACGTGGGGGCGCGAGGTAGTTCAGGGCAGAAGAATGCTACCACGCCACGTCGGTGGGAGAAACTGAAATTCGACTCAAGGCCAAAGAACTCACGCCGATCCGACCATGCCGAGAAATGCACCGCCGTTTTCATAAAGGTCGTCGCCCACGGCGCAACTCCACAGGATGCGGACCAGGAATGTGCAATCACGGCCGCCGTTGGTCGGGGCCAGGTGCACGCTGATCTTTTGGCCCAAAAAACTGCGGTTTGCCAATAGGCGAATGCCAGTCGGCGACAGGTCGCGGGTCATGACGTGGAAATCACGGCCGTCCTCGGTCTGGACCTTGACGGGATAGAAGAAGTCGATGCGGTCTTGCTGCCGGCGTTCATTCTCCGCCTTGGCGGCCTGATGGCGGCGGATCAATTCGCGAGCGGTGTGAAAAACGACTTGCTGCTGGCTTTGTTGCTCATGCAAACGGGGACTGATGGTCTGAATGGAATAGTAGCGTCCCTGGCGATAATGCAGCGATGGCCGGGCCGCATTGAGCACGTCTTTCCATTGCTCGTCGGGTTGGCCCGCTTTTGCCAGTTCATCACGAATGTCACGCGGAACAATGTAGGCCTGGCGTTGGGCTCTGCGAAGCACGGCATCCACAACAATTCGCAAATCGGTAGCGACCATGGCATAACCTCGGAGCGTCTTTTCCACCTTGCAATTCATAGCATATTTTTGGAGTCAGTGGCGAGTGGCGAGTAGTGAGTGGCGAGTGGGGGGAGGCGTTTTATGCCATTATTTGGGGCGCATATGTCGATTGCGGGGGGTTATTACAAGGCCCTCGACGCTGCACAAGGACATGGCTGTGAAACCGTTCAATTGTTCACCAAGAGCTCCAATCAGTGGAATGCCAAACCGTTTACAGACGAGGATTTGGGTGCTTTTAGTCAAAAACTAAAGGAAACCGGCCTGCGTTTCCCCACGGCCCACGATTCTTACCTTATCAACATGGCGGCCCCCGACGATGCCCTGTGGCGCAAATCGCTGGAGGCATTTGTCATTGAGGTCCAGCGTGCCGAAGCGCTGGGGCTTACCTATCTGGTCACGCATCCCGGCTCGCCAACAGACGGCGACGAGCAAGCCGGATTGAAACGGGTAGCCAAGGCACTTAATGAGGTCCACAAACGTTGCGCCGGCGCCAAGGTCAAAGTACTGCTGGAAATTACCGCGGGGCAGGGCAACAGCCTGGGCCATCGCTTCGAGCATCTGGCCCGCTTGTTAGAGTTGGCCAAGGATCCTGAGCGGCTTGGCGTGTGCTTCGACACCTGCCACGCCTTCGCGGCCGGTTACGGTTTGGCAACGGCTGATGAATACGAGAAAACGATGGCGGAATTCGGCCGGATCGTGGGTTTCGATTTATTGCGGGTGTTTCACGTCAACGACAGCATGAAACCGCAAGGTAGCCGTGTGGACCGCCATGCCCGTCTGGGCGGCGGTTGCATTGGCTTGGAAGCGTTTCGCTTGCTGGTCAACGATCCCCGTTTCCAAGATCGACCCATGATCCTGGAGACGCCCAAGGAAGAGGGCGATAACGACGACATGGACACTGTCAATCTGGGCGTGCTGCGTAAACTGATGAAGAACGCCTAGCCCCTCCTGTCCGCATTGCAATATTCGCGTCGCTAGGGTACATTTTGCACCTTCCCGGTTGTTGGTTCGACGAAAGGAATCGCGATGTTGTTCAAACGCCATACGGCCTTCAAACCACAACGGCCACGTCCCCTTCCCGCCAATGTCGACCTCAAAGAACTATTTGGGACGCGGCACTGGCACCAGCGCTGGGAGTTGTTTGACAATGTGTTCACGCCCGGCCGCAATGACGTGGCCAGCTTGTGCGATGCCGCGGGCCTGCCCAAAGACTTGCGCGGCCTGCGCATTCTCGACGTCGGCGCCTGGCACGGCTGCTTTAGCTTCGAGTGCGAACGCCGCGGAGCGAGTGAAGTCATTGCCCTGTGCCTGGAATCCGACGGCGACACCGGTTTTCACCAGCTCGCCAAAGCTGTCGATTCCAAAGTCGTCCGCTGCGTCAATGAATCGATCTACAATCTCGACCGCAAAAAAATCGGCGAGTTTGATATGGTCCTATTCTTTGGCGTGCTTTATCACCTTCGCTATCCCCTTTTGGCCATCGACAAGATTCGCACCGTTTGCCGCAGCACGGTTTTGGTGGAAACGCACGTGATCGACAACTTTTGGATGACGAGCCGCACGCCGAATTCCTCGGCCAAGCGATTGTCGAAGGTGAGCTGGGAGCTGTGTGAAACGCCAATCTGGCGCTACTACCACAACGGCGAACTGATGGGCGACGCCTCCAATTATTTTGGCCCTAACTTGCGTGCCGTCACGGAGGGCTTTGAGTCGGCGGGTTTTGCCATTGAGGTGGTAAAGCAATGGGCAGACCGGGCCACATTCCGCGCCAGCGTGAAAAGCACCTTGGCCCACGCCATGCGGCACAGCTATGAGATGCAGGCGCCCGCCAATCGGGCGTTTTTGGGGATTGACTGATCTCACGGTGGGATGGCCTTATTTGTGGGACGGCCTTCCCAGGCCGTCCTTACTTTTTGCTCGCCAGCCATTCCAGTTCCGCCGTCACTGGATAATGATCCGAAGGATAGCGGCCATCCTTTTGCGTGTAATCAATGGTCGCCCCGAGCGCCTTCCACTCCGGCGAGAAAAACACCATATCGACGCGCGAGCCTTTCTTTGTGCCCTTGAAACCATTCTGGGTAGCCTCGTCTGGCAAGCGTTTGGGGTGGATCGTCCGGTAGGCATCGGCCAGCTTTAGCCCTTTGCCATCGCCTGTTGTCAAAAGCTTATGCTCCTGGCTGTCTTCAAAGCTGTTGAAATCGCCCGTGATGATGACCGGCAAACCCTCCCGTTTT
>DASRAT010000589.1:0-3819 GCA_035638015.1 Gemmataceae bacterium
CCATTGACAATCGTCTCGCCGGCGATGCCGCGGATAACGGGGCCGTCCGGCATTGGCACCATTTCTTTGCCATTAATCGCCGTCCAACCGATGATCTCGACGACTGGCGTGAACCAAAACGAATCATCGTATTTGCGCTCGCCGATGCTGAAGCCCAGGCCATAACGGGCAAGATCGCCGGCGAAGTCGGTGCCATTGATCGGTTTCCAGTAGCGCAATTCGCCCTCCACGGCCAGCCAATCCAACGGCCGCAAGAAAAACAAAAGGCCCGGTTCCACACTATAATGCGATGTGCTAAGCCCTGGGCCGGTCCGCGTAGGAAAGGTACCCCGCAGTTCGAATGTCGTCGCCATGCCCGGACTGTTCAGCAAGGCGACTTTCACGCCGCCCTGGATGTCAGTCATGCCCCATTCATTAGGATTCACGTCTGGATTGACCCAGCGCGTAGGCAACTCCAAAAAAGCCGAGAAGACGTTTTTGTAGGCCATTTCGACGTAACTACGCAGCTCCTGCCAGTCGACGTTTTTCTCAGGTGTATACCAGCCGGGGTTGCCTGGCACGCCGCTCTTGGGAAAAAGGTACTCCGCCCGCGTCGGGCGGTGATCGCCGTAGTTGCCGTCGATGATCATTTTCACCTGCGACATCGGAATGGCGCTATCGATGAAGCTGACGACGCTTTCGTAATCAGGAGCGGGGGCGGCATCAGGAGATTGACCAGGAGCGCCGCCGTAGTTGATCGGTTGGGAGGACGCGGACGTCATGCCGCCCATGCCGGGAATGGTGCCGGGGGCGCCGCCGCCGGGGATGCCACCTTGGGCGTTAACGAACACCGGCGCCAATATTGCCGCCGCCATCACAGTCAACGCACAGAGCCGTAGCCAGCGCAGCTTACCACCGCTCATGGGGCCTCCCGTTTATCCGAACTTGATCGTCGGGGCGGGGAGGATAGTCGCGGCTTGTTGGAACCGCAAGGTCAGTTTCGGCCGCTGGGCCCGTGCGCGGGGGCAGGATGGGAAGGGACCCCTCATTTCACCGGGACTTCGCGAAAAACGAATTTGGCGCTGCAGCAGGGGCAATCACCCGGCTCATTGGTCCGGATCGTGCAGATGTCGCACCAATAATAGACCTCGTGCAACTGCCCTTTGACGTAGCTGTGGACGTTCAGCACTTGTAGCATCTGCGAGCCTGGGATCACGCGTGCTGTCAGCCGCATCGGCCGATTGAGCAAGCCGCTGTCCATGTAAAACATGCGGGAACCGTTGTCCTTGACGAGGTTGTAGATCTTGCCGTCCTCGGCCACCAGGGCCAATGCATTCTCCGCAGCATCGGCATCGACTTTCGCTCCTTGCTTCTCCAGCAATGGGGCCAACGGCGACACTTTGCCGTTGAAGTGATCCCATTTGATGCCGGCATCCTGACGCGACATGCCCAACACGGCAGGCGTGGCCGCGATCAACACAGCGAAAGCCAGGGCGAAGCGACGGCGGAAGAGCGTGGTCATAACAAGACTCCTACAAGAGTACAGGGTAATTGATAGGCCACAGCCCTGTAAAGTGTAGCATTTTGCTAAACCGCCCTTTCATTCCCCGCCGCGAGCACATTTTACCCACCCCGATTCAACTTTCCCGCCTCTCCCTGCCGATGGAGATGGTAGCGTCGTGTCCACAGTTGCACGACATCGGGGGACGGCTGCCTATGTATGAGACGCGTTTCGGCCTCCGGCAACGGCCTTTTCCCGTCACGCCGGACAGCGCCTGCTATTATCCCGCGACAGGGCACGAGCGCGCCCTGGCCCGACTGCGTCAGGCGCTTGACGATCAACAAGGCCTGGCACTGCTGACCGGCGAAACCGGCTTGGGTAAAACTCTGGTCGCACAGCGATTGCAAGAGTGTTTCGGCACCGAGACCGTTGCTGCGTTCCTCACCAATAGCCATTTTGAGTGCCGGGCGGCACTGCTCCAGGCGATTCTTTACGATCTGTCTTTGCCGTTTGACGGCGGCACCGAGCAAGAATTACGATTGCGGCTCACGGAGTTTTTGCTGCAAAACACCAAAGCCGGCCGCCGTTTTGTGTTGATCGTGGACGAAGCTCAGCACCTCACTGCTGACCTTTTGGAAGAGCTGAGACTTTTAGGAAACCTGGAAGCGGGAGCTACCAAGGCGCTCCAGGTGGTGCTGATCGGCCAGACGAGCCTGCTGGAAACGTTGCGTAAGCCGGAGTTGGCGTCCCTGCTGCAACGGCTCGAAGTGCGGGCCAATCTGGAACCGTTGGGGGTTGAGGAAGCTGCTGACTACGTGCTTCATCATCTCCGCCTGGCAGGCGCCCGGCCGGAAGCAATTGTGAGCGACGAGGCATTGGAGGTGCTGGCCCGCCATACCCGCGGCGTTCCGCGCCTGCTCAATCAAGCGGCCCGGCAAGCCTTGATGCTGGCCAACGATGCGGAAGCGTCATTTGTGGATGTGGAAGCAGCTCTGGAAGCATTGAACGCTCTGGGAATCGAGATTGCCGACGAGGAGGAAGCCGCTGCCGCAATCAGCATGGTCGCGGCCGCCGTTACGCAAGAAAGTGACGAGGAATCAGAAGGCGCGTGCCGCTTGTACGACGCGCCTCGACAGGTGCTCTAACGCGCCGAGCCGTTTGAGCTCAGCGCTGCGCAATAAAGGACTCATCGCATGGGCAGGATGCTAGAAGCGCTCAAGCGCACAGAGGAAATCAAGCCACTCTCCGAGCCAGTCCTGGAGTTGCCGCTCCACGAACCGACCAAGGATGACGCGGCTGAGGAGACCATGCCGTTCATCGAAGTCGGCGGCCCGCGCAAGCAGGCTGATGCGACGCCGCGTCTGGAAATGCCCTCGCCGCGCGCGGCCACGCTGCGTGTTCGCTCACCGGAAAGCGTTGCATTCAAGCCTTGCCTGCCACCCGCCGCGCCGCGCCCTCGCGTCGCCGCAGAGCTAGTAGCATTTCATCAGCCCAACCATGCCGTCACTCAACAATATGCCGCCCTGTTCGACCAACTTGCCATTGAACCGGTGGATGAAGCAGCTCCGGCGTTCCTGTTCACCAGTTTGGCCCCAGGCGCCGGCACGACCACTTCATTGCTGAACCTTGCCATTGCGGGTTGCCAGAAACATGCCAAGCGCATTGTTGTCGTTGACGCCAATTGGGTCCGCCCGGCGGCCGCCGCGAGATTGGGCGTAAGCGCCGCGTCCGGCCTGTGCGATGTGCTACAAGGCAAGATCGCCCTCCAGCAAGCGATCCAGCCAACACCCGTCAAAAACCTTCATGTTTTGCCAGCCGGCGCTATCAATGAACCCGGCGAAACGATCCAGGACGCCATGCGCTGGATTCTGGCCTGGCTGCAACAGCGATTCGACGTTGTCCTTATCGACGCACCTGCGTGGGACAGCGGCGGCAACCTCAAAGCGTTGTTGCCCAGGGCCACCGCCGTGTATCTCGTGGTTGACGCGACCGAGACTGAACAAGCCGCAGTCCGTGCCCTGACCCGCGAGGCGGCACGTCAAGGCAGTCGGTTGGGCGGTCTGATCGTCACTCAGTGACAGTCAGCCCTTGCGGTTTCGCGCTCACCATTCGCACCAGCCTGCCAATTTGCTATGATGGCCAACGTCCATCTCAGGAGACCACGATGCAAAGGCACGTGGACGCCTTGTCCGACGGTACCTTCGACCTGCTCATCCTCGGCGGCGGCATCACCGGCGCCGGCGTGGCCCTCGACGCCGCGCTGCGCGGCATGCGCGTCGCCCTCATCGACAAGGGCGATTTCGCCTCCGGCACCAGCAGCGTGTCGTCGAAGCTCATTC
>DASRAT010000590.1:0-4432 GCA_035638015.1 Gemmataceae bacterium
AAGGGCCAGTGAGACCCTAGCGCTTTGCGCTGCGCCGCCGTGACGGCATCGACGCCAATTTTGCCGAGTTTCAGCAACCGATCTAATTGTACACGGCTGAAGGTCGCTTCTTCACCGGTTCCTTGCACCTCGATGAACTGGCCGGCCCCCGTCATCACCAGATTGAGATCGACATCCACGTCCTTGTCCTCGGCGTAATCGAGATCGAGCAATTCCACGTCGTCGAGAATGCCGATGCTTACCGCTGCAACACTATCGCGGATGATGCCGGACAGGTCGCCGAAAAGGTCTTTGCGGGAACGCAGAGCGTCGATGAGCGCGACATAGGCGCCGTTGATGGAAGCAGTGCGGGTGCCGCCGTCGGCGTCGAGCACATCGCAATCGATCCAAAGTGTCCGCTCGCCAATTTTGTCCAAATCAATGATCGCCCGCAGGCTGCGGCCGATGAGACGCTGAATCTCGACACTGCGTCCGTCAACCTTGCCGCCCTTATCGCGTTGCTTGCGAGTATTGGTGCTGCCCGGCAACATGCTATATTCGGCGCTGAGCCAGCCCTTGCCTTTGCCCGTGAGAAACGGCGGCACCGCTTCGTCGATGCAGCAGGTGCACAAGACGGTGGTGCGGCCCATCTGGACGAGGACACTTCCGGCGGCGTTGCGCGTGTAGCGGCGTTTGAAGGTGAGCGGGCGGAGTTGATCGGGTTGGCGGCCGGAGGGACGCATCAGCTAACCTGCTTCTTTCAAGGTGTTTTAATCGTTAACTTGTAAACGGCTCAGTGGCTCTACATATCGCTCAAACGCCAACCCGTCCACCGTCACGGTCCGCTGTCCGGTCATGCCATCCACAAGCGGCCCACGCTCGACCATGATTCGCAACAACTCACGCTCTTTCGCAATGTCCAATAAATCGGGAGGAAGCTTGCGACCGCGCAAGGCCCACACGCCCGCCGCCAGCCCGTAAGCACCCCAGTTGCTGATGCCGGCCACGATCAAATAGTCCGTGGCCACACGACACGCCACGTTGGCGCCGCCGGGAATGTTGCGGCGAATGACATCCCACGGCATTTTGCCCATGCCGATCTCGTTGCCGCCGTCGCCGATGCCGATGGTAGTGACGCCTAGCATTCCTTGAACTGCCTCAAAAAGCAAATGGGCGGGACTCATGTTGTTGGTAATGTCGAAGCCGCGCATGGTGTGGCAACGGTCGTGATGTTCCGCCGGCACGTCATGCAGAAACGCAAGCAGCGATTCGCCAGCGCCCATTTGTCGTTGAATCGACTCCGGCGTATGGCTGGGCCCGACCCGTTCCACGGCAATTACGTGCGTAGCGCGAAACGTGCTTTGCACAAACGGCAGCCAGCCCTTGGCGATGAATGTGTCCCACGGCCGGTCCGGTCCGGGCAACGTCAGAACGTGAACTGTTTTGTCGAGACCGCAGGCCTGAAGTCCAGCGTCAAGCGCTGGGCGGCAAAACGCATCGGTCAGAAAAGCGACACGAATGCCTAACGGCGTCAACGCTCGTGCCAGGAAAATGGCCCCGAGTGGACCATCCGTTTCCCCCGCCGGCGGTTGAGCGGTCGGTATCAAAAAACCGGTGACAACGGCGACTCCGGCGTCTAGCGTGTTGGCCAGGCTTTGGCAAGCAGCCGCAAAATCGCCGGCACATTCTGTGAGAAGGTTGCACGCGGGATCGGTTGCCAAACCACGATGACCCACGTCCTGCTGAATCATGTTGCGAATGGCGTTCAATCGTTCTTGGCTCATCGTGCTGTCTCGCTCAGTACATAGGCAAAGCGGCGTTTCCAAAGCCGCGGCACCTCGGCGGTCAGCGTGATTGGCTCATAGCGAATGGGATGCAGAAACGTCAATTGGCGGGCATGCAGGCCGATGGCGTTTTCAAATGTATGCACCGAGCCATAGCGGGAGTCGCCGAAAATGGGATGGCCGTGGTGAGCCAGTTGTGCACGAAGTTGATGGCGGCGGCCCGTTTGCGGCCGCACTTCAAGCCAGGTCAGGCCGCCATGCTCGCCGCGACGCTGAAAGTGCAATATCGCCTGGCGGGCGTGCGGTGTCCGTGGCTCGACAATCTCGACCCGCGCTTCTTTGTCCTCCTTGAGCAACCAATCTTCCAGGGTTCCCGCCATCGAGGCAACGCCGCCCTCCACCACGGCCCAGTAGATCTTCTCCACAGTTCCCTCGCGGAATTGCTCCGCCAAACGCGCGGCTGCCTTGCTGGTGCGAGCAAAAAGCAGCACGCCCGACACAGGCCGGTCGAGGCGATGCACGACGCCAAGAAAGACATTGCCAGGTTTTTGATGCTTTTCCTTCAGATAGGCTTTGACGGTCTGGTCGAGTGTTTCTTCGCCGCCCTGAAAATGGGCGCTGACCGCGCCGGCGGGCTTGGCAATCGCGATGCAATGGTTGTCTTCGTAAAGAATGTCGAGCATGTGCAGCCCCATAGGCCGGATATTCAGCCGGCGACTGCATGATAAACGACAAGATCAGTAAGGGAAAGCGCAAGCCTAGCCCTTACCGGCGTTCCCTTGGTGGAGTTACGAGGGTCCGCTGGCGCGAGGCCCTCGTCGCGGCACGACGCCCGGCGAGGGCCTCCATTTACCAAACAAAGAAGGACGGCCTGGGAAGGCCGTCCCACTTTTACCAAGTTGACCAAAGCCATTAGCCGATCAGGGTCGCGTCACCACCATTGGCGACAGCGTTGGAAACGTAACGGAAACCTGCTGTCCCGCTTCCAGAACGACGCGCTGAGTTTCCTGCACCTTTTGTCCGCCGCGCACCACCTCAGCCCGCACCATGTAATAATACTTCTGGCCAGGCTTCAAGTTCGGCGTGTCAAACGAACGAGTTTCCGACGTGAGCGGGCAGGAAATGTCGTCGATGAACAGCTTGGCGTCCGCCGGCAAGCGAACCGTCACCTTCGCCACCGTGGCCTGATGGGCGGGCGCGGCAGCCGTGGGGGCCGGCTCGGTTTTCTTCTTTTGCATCTCCAGTTGCTTCTGCAGCATTTCGACCTGGATCCGAAGTTGTTGGATTTCGCTTTGGGCAGGCGTTGACACTTGCGGCTGTGTAGAAGTCACAGGAAAGGAGGAAACGCCGTAGCAGCCACCGTAGCAACCAAAGCAACCGGACCCGTAATAGTAAGACGGCGCGGCATAAACAACTGCAGGGCCGTAATATGAGCCGTAGCAACCGCTGCAGCCATTGCAATTGCCATAGCAACCATAGCAGCCGACACAGCCATAGCAGCCGCTGCAGCATCCATGACCAATGGAGATGGAAAATGAGCCACCCCAGCAGCCGTGGCAGCTGCCAAAAGCGTAGCCGGAGCAACCATGGCAACCGTGACAATTCCAAGCCGTGCCGCCGCCGCTGACCGCCATCGCTGTCGCGAGAACCACACTGTACATGATGCCAATCCTCCTCTGTGGACCAAAACGCCGGGCTTCGCTGGCGACCGAGCGTAAAAAACACAATCGACGCAATCTGGGTAACTTCACTGCAAGGATAAAAGAAGGCAGATCGGTAGTCAAAGGCAAAATGGGTAATATCGGTAAACTTTGATGGATAACTTGGGCCGCCTTCATGGGCCCGCTACTTGACAAATCCACATGAGCAGGGCACGCTGAGGGAGCGTTGCCCGAACCAATTCCTTATGGAGCCTTTGCCGTGACCCCTGCCGTGAAAATCGCCGGCGACGGCATTGGGCCTGAAGTGATGGCCGCGACGGACCAGGTACTGCATGCCGCCGGCGCTCGCATCGACTGGATCGAGGCCGCCGCGGGCCTGGGCGCCATTGAGCAATATGGCGAGCCATTGCCTGATGCGACGCTTGATCTGATCCGCAAACACCGGGTCGCCCTTAAAGGGCCTTGCACCACGCCCATCGGCAAGGGATTCCGCTCGATTAACGTCCGTCTGCGGCAGGATTTGGATCTTTACGCCAGCGTTCGGCCCGTGCGCACATTGCCCGGACATCCCGGCCCCTATCAAGACGTGAATCTTGTCGTCGTCCGCGAAAACACGGAGGGGTTGTATTCCGGTCAGGAACATGTCGTCGTTCCCGGTGTAATAGAAAGTTTACGTTTGATAACTAAACCGGCTTGTGAACGAATTGTGCGGTTTGCCTTTGAATTGGCCCGCCACCAGGGCCGCCGCAAGGTGACGTTTTGCCACAAAGCCGACGTGTTGCCTATGAGCGATGGCTTGTTTTTGGCCACGGCCCGGCAAGTGGCCGACGATTACCCTTTTCTCGAATTCAATGAATTGAAAATCGACAGCCTTTGCCTGCACCTGGCACTCGATCCGACCAACTTTGACGTGCTAGTCATGGAAAACCTGTTTGGCGACGTCATCAGCGACTTGTGCGCCGGTTTGGTGGGCGGGCTGGGATTAGTCCCTGGCGCCAACATCGGCAC
>DASRAT010000591.1:0-5240 GCA_035638015.1 Gemmataceae bacterium
TTGACCCGATTCATCGACTATCTCCAGCGACACGGCGAGTCACAGCGAAAATCCGCAGCCGTCGGCGATGCCCCCGGCCTCAAACCGCCCCATTTCGTGGAGCGGGAAGGGCCCAAACCGACAACGACTGGGGCCAAAAAAGGCTAAAATCACTATCGTGAATCAGTGCTTTGTGTCCCAAAGAACACATCGCAAAAAAAAAGGGCCAGCTACTTGCAAGGTACCTGACCCTTTTTTTGTTTTCAACCGCAGTTTCTGACGCGGCGAAAGTCACCCGCTTTCAGTGCTCGGCAGGTGTTTACGGAAGCCTTGCGACTTCCGCCACACATCAATCAGCTAGGCTAGGTGGACGCCCCTTTGTGTGACGCTCCTTTGTGTGACGCTCCTTTGTGTGACGCCCCTTTGTGTGACGTCTGACCGGGTCGGACAATTTCATATCCCCCATCCGGACGGCATTTAGGTGTGGTGCCAGCCCCGTCAAGCAAGTGCGCGGAAACGAACGCCGTAATGTCCGGATCAGTAGGCAATTGAGCAGGGGTTGGTGCAGGGTCAATGTCTACTTCAAAATCTTGTTCGCGGCCGCCGGTTTCACCGTCCACGTAAAAAGTCAAAATGTTTGTGTCCGGGAGAACGATGACAATTCGGATTTTCACCGGCACTGATTCGGCGGGCCGGAGAGGGTCGCCGGGCCGGGTTGTTTCTGGATTGCTCGCCATGAAAACTCCATCAACTGTAAACACGCCGTTCCCAATCGTGACTGGATCAAAATCGTCCACATTGACGTCATTGATGTGAATCACCCTGATGTAATCCGCCACAGTTCGCTCCTAAAAAGGGGTTTAGTTAACCGCCGCCTGGCAACGGTTTAATGGAAATGTTGCGGAATGCTGCCTTCCCGGCAGTTACGTAAAGCCCAACACCGCCGCGGGGCGCATACCCGAGAGTTAAGCTCACCTTATCGGATGTAGCAGCAGCGATTTGCATCTTTTGCTGGTGTTTATGGATTTTCCCTATCGAGACATTTGGCAAGAGTTGCGGCGGGTGTTGATCACTAGCCCAAGACGCTTGCACTCCTTCGGGGCTCACGATGAGTTCTAGCTTTCGCCAAGGCGCGGCCTTCTTAGTGGCCACGGCGGGCTCGAGCGGCAGAACGCTCAAGCGGTCGTTGGGAAGAAGAACGTATGCTGACTGGCGGTCGTCAAATAGCACCGATGCCAGACGCATGGTGCTTGAAACGGCCTTGCCATTATTGTCAAAAACAACAAGCGAACCACGGTCGGCAAAACCTAACACAATGAAATTGCCTGGTTTGGTGCCTTGGGGCGTGTCTTTCTCCCAGTAGCCATAATAAATGCCGACAAAGGAAGCCCCCCCTTCGTCGAGGTGGCGCACCTCGGCTGACAACGAAAAGTGGTCGCACATCGGATCGTCGATCATCTCCCACAAGGCGGTGCTCAGAGTTTCGACGATGACGCTGTCATCTTTGCCGAATTGCAGCGGCGTGGGACTGCCATAAACTTGGCGAAACACGCCTTGCCGGCGTTCGTGGCTTGGAAAGACATACAAACGCTGTGCAGCCAAAGTGGTTTTCAATTCACGTCTGGGACGGTCAGGGTCGACTTGGTGGGCAACGAAGGGGGCTGCTCCGGCAGTGACCAGCAGCAACACTGCACATGCGGTGGCGATGGGATGCCTTGCCGTGAACCGGCCGGCCTTTTGGGACCAACCTAACGGTCTTGCTTTGGTCGCCTTGCCGTCAACATATCTTCGCAAATCCTCGGCTAACTCCAGAGCACTGGCATAGCGCTTTTCGGGCGCCTTTTCCAAGCATTTCAGACAGATGGCCTCCATCTCGAGCGGCACGGCCTTGTTCAATCGCCTTGGCGGCGGGGCCGATTCCTTGATCAATTGCAGCACGGTGTCCATCATCGTCGCCGCTTTGAACGGCGGCCTGCCTGTTAGCAGTTCATAGAGGATCGCTCCAAGCGAATACACATCGGTGGCCGGTCCGGTCGCGTTGGCCTGGCCATCGGCCTGTTCGGGGGCCATGTAGCTGGGCGTGCCGCAAACCGCGCCAATGGCGGTTTGAGCGGGGTCGGTGGAGCGCTTGGCCAGGCCGAAATCAGTGATCTTGGGCGAGAATTGCCGCTCCCACCAGGCTGTTTCTTTGGCCTGGGAAGTTGAGTCGGTCGCCGGTTTGCTGCCGTCGAATGCCAACAGGATGTTGGCCGGTTTCAAGTCACGGTGGATGACGCCTGATTGATGGGCGGCATGCACGGCCCGGGCCAACGTCTCCACGAGCTGCGCGGCAGGTTTAGGGGGCAACGGCTTGCCGTCCAGGTATTGGTTGAGGCTGCCGTCCTTGATGAACTCCATTGAGAAATAAAGCCTGCCCTGGGCTTCGTTAATCTCAAAAACGCGGATGATGTTTTCGTGCTGAATCTGGGCCAGTGACTCGGCCTCGCGACGAAAGCGAGCACGGGAGTCGTCGGTAGCCTGCTCGTCAAGTATCATCTTGAGGGCCACAATTCGGTTCAGACTGGCTTGACGGGCCTGGTAAACGACGCCCATGCCACCCTTGCCAACGGCGCCAAGAAGCTCATAGCCGGGGACAGCCAAGGCCTCTGAGGTTTTGACCGTCGGCTGACCGCTCACGGCAGGCGTGTCAGCGGCGCGGTGAGGGACCGCAGCCACCACGGCAGCCAAAGTCACTTGAAAACCGGCCTGGATGACCGCTTCGTCGCCAGGGAATTGCGACAAATAATGATCGGGGAATGGCGTCTCACCCGCGCGGCGGCGATAGTGCAACTCGATCTTGAGCAATTCGCAAAGAAGTTCCGAGCGCTCGGCACTGGCCGCGCCATCAAGATAGGTCGATATCTGCGGCCGTGAACCGCTTTTCCAAGCAGCCTCAAATCGCAAACATAACGCGTCAATGCGCTTGCGAGCGGCGAGCGGCAACTCCACGGCGACTGGCGATTGTAGCTGGGGCATGCGCGTCTCCGGCACGTGAACCCTGAGGGAGGCCTGAGCCCTGCTTGCCCGCTTGGGCTTGTGGATTCAAGAGCAGCCTGCCTAACAAGTAACTCCGCGTTTATCGCTTGGACCCTTCAAAAAATCACTTTGTCGAGCATTGGAGCTGCCCACGGTCGTGGGAGCCCGACGTCAGCTTGGTCGTTCAGCCCACCAGCAATCCCGAATCAGACTCAACCGCCGCTCGACAGTTGACACGGCACAATCAAGCTGGGCGGCAATTTCTTCGTTGGTAAAACCCTCCAGCCTGCGGATGGCAATCGTCCGCAACTCGTCGTCGTCGAGCATGTCCAGCAGTTGGCTGCAACGCTCTATCATTTCCGCTGCGAATGCCGGATCAGGCTCGCCGCCAATGATCCGCGACAACAGGGATTGTTCCGCCAGGTTGTCGCTATTGCCGTTTTCCTGATCGTGCTCGACTTTACGCCAATCGCGTTTGGCCCGTTGCTCGCGCTGGATGAAATCGCAAGCCTTGCGTGTGGTAATGAGAAGAAGCACCGTCCACAGGTCGTGACGATCTCCCAACTTGGGGAAACGACCCTGTTCGGCTGCCCAAAAGAAACTGCCCAAAGCGCTCAAGGCAACGTCTTCCTCATCAGCGGCGGTGCGCGGCACGGATCCAAGCTTCATCCTCGCCAGGCCCACCAGGCGACGAAAAAAACGCTCCCAGATCTTCTGCAATGCCTCGCGGTCGCCGTTTTGGAGACGGTCAATCAACAAGGTAACTGACCCTTGGTCGGACATGGTTGCCTTTGCGGTTTGGAACACAGCCAATGTGGGGCAGTGGATCTTAATCCGACCCGGCGCGCCAAGCAAGAATTGAATTCGATTTTTTCGGCCAAGTCGCGGCGGAGGATGCAGTTAGCGAAAATTGGTTATTTTTTGAGGGGTGAAACGCGGCATCGCGGAGTGTCCTGATAGACCTCAACGCTGTTGCAGGCGCGGTCCCAGCGAATGGGACCAAGGGAAGCCGTCGCTGCCACCGCCGTGGCGTTCGCCCCGGATTGTTGGCGCCGTGGTTGGCTAGGCGGGCTGGGCGCGCCGGTTCGGTCCGCCCTTGCCGCTGTGGCGCCAGTCCATTGCCGGGTCGTCACCCCGGTGGCAGGCGTCGGCCCCTCGCGTGGTTTTGTCGTGGAGAAATGCCAGGAGTTTGCCTCAATGTCTCGCTTTACACTGGCCGACACACGCCCGTGTTTTTGATTTATTTGTTGACAAATGGCCGAAAATACCCGAATATCTTCTACAGACGGCATAGCTTACCACTCCTTCATGCACCCTGGGGGTGTTCGGAGGACGCATTTGCCGATAGGCTAGACTCGCAGACCCAAGCCGATTATGAGAGAGAAGGATCTTTCGTTTTCTGCCTCGTTTGCTCACCAGTGCTTCGCGCTTTGCGCTTTTTGAACAGCGATCATGGAGGGCATCGGAATACCCTCCCAATCCTCACCACAGGGAATGTGGTTTAATTTTGGTGTTTCCTTCGCCCGTTGGAAAAACACGGCCTGCTTGCGGTTAGTGCCCTTTATTGCACCCAGGAGTGTGTTCATGGTTGGTTTTGCGCCCACGCCCCCCGGTACGCCCACGGTATTGCTCGTCAGCACGGACCCACGAGTGGTTATGTTGCTGGAGGCAGCCAGGAATTTGGCCCCTCCCTTCCGCCTAGAGCTTTGTTCTGATTATGAGCAGGTGCTCCCATTATTACGCCAAGACGACACCGCATTGGTGGTTGTTGACGTGCCTGCGGCCGCCGATCACGCCGCTGCAAAAGAGATGTTATGGGCGGTGATGCAACTCGACCGGCCCGTGCGCTCACTGCTGTTGCTGGATGAGTGCGACGAAAAGCACTGCGACGAGTTCAAACGCGCCGGCGCCACTTGTTGCCGACTCCGCGCAGTGAATGAACAAAAGCTGGCTCACGCCTTGGAAGCCTTGACATTCGAGGGTCGCAGCTTTGCGCTGGACGCGGCGGAAGCACACCAGTCCAATGGGGACGCTCCCGATCCCGATCCGTCGTTTTACATCTGCCCCCAAATTGAAGAAATGATGAAGAAAGTCCGGCGGGTGGCGCCGCAGGACACCACGCTTTTGCTCACCGGGGAAACCGGCACTGGCAAAACGCATTTGGCGCGGTTCATTCACCAGCTGTCGCCTCGCTCCGCAGAGTCATTCAAGGTGGTTGAGTGCAGCAGTCTGTCGCCAACCTTGAT
>DASRAT010000592.1:0-2119 GCA_035638015.1 Gemmataceae bacterium
GGGGTGACTGGAGAGAACATCGTGGAACCTCCGGGATGGGCGAACGTGGAATTGACCTGATTGTGGGAGAGGCGGAGGCGGGATGCAAGAAGAATCACGCAGGGGCGACTACCGTTGCCATTTGGCATACGGGGTTTGACATCGCCCACGCCTCTATTTCAACATCATTTCAATCGCTTCAAATAACGTCTGAGTATATTGCTTGGTCGTCGCATCGGTCTGCCAATTCAGCGATCCCGGCGTCGCGGGCCCCAGCAAGCTCGGCATCAACACGCCCGCCTCGGTTTTGCGTGTCGGATTGATGTCGCCGGCGTGGAACTTGTGGCCGTCATAGTGCAAGTAAAGCACCAGCGGGCCGGCGCCATAAGCGGCGCGAGCGCGGCGGACCACTTGCAGGTCGCTGGTGAACGGCGGTTTGTGTGAGGAATATGTCGTGTCTTTCTTACCTGCCTGGATCAGCAGCGGCCGCGGCGCGGTAAGGCAATAAAGGTCCGAGGTGTCGATGTATTCATGAATGTCGGCGTTCAGCCAGCGCCAGCAGGGGTGATTGCCGTGATATTGCATCACGCCCATGTCGGTGGAAAAAGCGACCGGGATGCTCATCGACAGACGCGGTTCGATGCCGCCGAGCAGCGTGGTGAGTTGGCCGCCCATTGATAGGCCGGCGGCAAGCACCCTTTTGGGATCGACATCGGCACGAGCCAGCAGATAATCCAACGCGCGCATCGCATCCCAGGCACGTTCGCCGTCTTCTTCCCAGTCGGAGTCGAAACCAGGGGCCTTGATGGCGGGATGAAAACCATTGCCGTGGGCGGCATCGTCGGCCTTGCCGGCGTAAAGGCCGCGGGTATCCTCGGACGGCCGATGCGAAATGTCGACGGCCATGACGACATAACCGCGGCGGGCGAATGCGTCGCCGTACCAGTACAGGGCGTCGTCGGGATTGAGCATTTTCCAGGCGCTGCCGCCGTGGCCGTTGATGGCGAGCAGGGCGGGGTATTTACCACCCTTGGGCGGGGGTGTTGTCGGGACGGTCATGTAGACATGGATCCGGCGTTTGAGTGCAGGTCCGCCATACGGATTGGGCAAAGTCGCTTCCAAATTCAGTTCGGAGACAGTGTACTTCTGCGGCCATTTTTCGGGATTGTCATCACGGTCGGCGGGGTACTTTTTCGAGGCGATGGGCGGCTTTTTGTCTTGAACGACAGTGGCCTTTACTTCCAAAGTTGCGGGATTGCCAGCCATCATGAGATGCTGGAGTTGACGCCGTGTGCGTTCCTGCCAGGCCTTTTGCTCGGCTGCCGCCTTTTGTTCCAAACCATAGCCGAGGACTTGAGCCCGCGTGCCTTTCCAGCGCATGGTCCCTTTGACTTTGTCCTGCGTGTAGGTGCCGGAGATTGTTACTCCCTCAACTGTGCCCGTAAACATCTGGTCTCCCGCCGCATCGGGGCGCGTGAATTCCAGATTTGTTCCGTCCCATTTCGTCACAGTGAGATCGTATTCCAGGCCTTCATCGGCCGCTTTGCGCTGAATGGAAGAATAGATGCGCAAACGGCCGAGGAGCTTTTTGTCTTGACTCATGTCGATGCGGAGCCAGGCGCGGTATTGGTCGTTGAGAATTACGTTGAAGACGCGAGGCGTGATCTCCTTGTCAAGGTAGGTGCTGTTCCAGCCGGTGGCATGGAAGGAGTAAGCCGTCAGTTTGTCAGGCCGGTCTTGCTTGGCGTTTTGTGAGAAGCGGCCCACAAAAATGCCGTCGACGATGGTGCCGCGATACCATTGCCACCAATCCTTGCCCGCACGCCGGAACTCCAGCAGACGTGTATTTTGGTCCCATCGGATCTGATCCAACTTTTGGCTGACGCCCTTCTCGTCGATCAATGTGCCCTGGTATTCGCCGGCGCCCGCGGCGCTGATCGTCGCGATCACGGGTGACTGGTTGGAGCGGAAATACCAGGTGCCCACGGGATCGCTTTTGCCTTGAGCGGCGGAACGGCCCGGCAGGATCACCACAAAAGCAAACATGGCCAACAGGATTCGGCGCGACATGGCATACCTCCATCCGCAGTGGACCAGGGAACAGGCTTCAAGTGTTCGTCGGCAAGAACAGAATCATCGT
>DASRAT010000593.1:0-2678 GCA_035638015.1 Gemmataceae bacterium
AATTACGTCTTCGGCCAAAACAATAACCCCACGGGTTTTCACCCCAATGCCAAGTTCCGGTTTTACCAGGTCAAGGGCCATCTGGCCGTGATTCAGGTTGGCATGGAAGCCTATGGCATCGACCTCGGCGCCGGCACCATCCTGTGGCAGCATTCGCTTTACGATCCCTACAAAGCGCAGCCCAACACCAACTGGTCGATCAGCATGGACGAGCAGGGCCGCTTGTGGGTGCTGCATCAAAACCAATTCGGCAACAGCGTCAAGGCTCGCGTCGGCCACATCGGCAGCGTCCAGGCCACTTATGTCGCGCTCATCACGCAAAAAGGTTTAGTGGTGCTCGATCCGATCAAGGGCACGACCCTTTGGACCAAGCCTGGTTTGCTGACCAACACCGAGATCTTCGGCGATGACCAGCACATTTACTACGTCGAGACCGCTGAGGGAGCGGCCGTCGGCGCCGGCCGTTGTCTGCGGGCCAGCGACGGCGCCCCCGTGGATGTGACCGATTTCGGTTTCTTTTACCGCAACAAGCAGCGCATCTTCGCGGGCCGGCAAATCCTGACCTCCGAGCCAAATGGCAAAACGGTGACCATGCGGCTGCACGACGTGCCCACGGGCAAGGAACTGTGGAAACGCACCTTCGCCAATGACCCGGCCGTCTTGACCACGGATGACCCGCACCAGTGCGGCGTCATCGAACGCGAGACCGGCAAGCTCACCCTGCTCGAGGCCTTGACCGGCCAGGAAATCGTCGTCGCCAACATGAAGCAGTACCGCGTCAGCGATGCCGACCTCAAAGGCCTTAATAATCCGGTGCTGGTGGACGATGGCGAGCAGTTCTTTGTGGCCCTCAACACCAAGGACAATCCCAGTGGGGTGGTCAACAACACGCTATCCAACAACTTCAGCAGTTTTACGCCCTGCCTGCCGGTCAACGGCTGGCTGTGTTGCCTGGACCGCAAGGGCGAATTTCAGTGGCACGGCATTGATCGCTTTAACAACCAGTTTATCATTGTCGAGCAATTCAGATCTTTGCCGATTTTGTTGTTCGCCAGCCGCTGGGTCGAGCAAAAGGACGGCAGCGCTCACAGAAAGGCGCGAGCTTTCAGCATTAGCAAAACCGACGGCAGTGCGATCTGGTCGTTTGAACGCGACGGCGATGGCCGGCCGACATATTTCTCCTTCAACGTCGATCTCAAGGGCGGCACCGTCAACATGATCGGCCAGGACACCAGTTTGTTCGTCCATCAGCATTATTTGGAGACCAAGGGAGATCAGAAGAAGGGCGTGGGCGGACCGGCCGCAGGCGGCAAAGACGCGGGGCCGCCGGATAACAAGGCAGACAAGGGAGTGCCGCCGGTGTTGATTGATCCCGCCCCGCCGAAGATCAAAATGGAATTGCCACCACTGCCACCACTGCCGCAACCGCCCGTGATCCCAACGCCGCCGCTGCCGCCAATCAAGAAGGCAGGTTTGGTGGATGCCAACGCCAACGAAACGCCCTTAAGCCCTTATTTGAACTTGACGTACGGATACACATCCGGGACCTACTATGGGATCATTCGGCCGGACCCACCCGCGTTGCAGGTTGCCAAAAAGTGAGGAGCCGCTGTCAGAAGTCGTGGCAGGATTCGTCTTATAATCGTCAAGCACCGTTGTGTAAAGCTATTATGGGTTGGCGAGCCGGGAGCGTAAGCGACCGGAGAATCGCCACTTGGATATGTTACAATGAAGTAGGGTTGCTCTGTTCCCCCAAATCAGGAGCCGAAACTCATGCGATATTCGTTGCTGCTTGCGGGCTTGGCGTGCGCCGCTTTGGTGCTGGGCCCCCTTCAACCGCGGGCCCGCGCCGATGAGATCCCCGAGAAATACCGCAAGGCGGTGGACAAGGGCCTCCAGTGGCTGGCCAGCAAGCAGCACGAAAAGGGCTTTTGGGGCGCCAATGGCGACCAGTATCCGATCTCCATGACCGGCCTGGCCGGTATGGCTCTGTTGATGGAAGGCAGCACCATCAAGGACGGCAAATACGCGGCCCAAATTCGCAAGGCCGTCGATTTCCTCATGGAAAAAAGCCAGGACGCCAGCGGCCGCGACGGCCTGGTCGGCGATCCGAACCTGCCCACCGAGAGCGGCCGATACATGTATGGCCACGGCTTCGCCACGCTCTTTCTCGCCTCCGTCTACGGCGACGAACTGGACAAGGAAAAACGGACCAAGCTGAAGGACATCCTGACCCGCGCCGTCAAGTACATCGGCAATGCCCAGTCCACCCAGGGCGGGTGGTTTTACACATCGGCCAAAGACGGCCACGATCAGGACGAAGGCTCGGTCACGGTCACGCAGATGCAAGCACTGCGTGCTTGCCGCAATGCCGGCATTCCCGTGCCCAAGGATATCATCAACAAGGGCGTCGATTATTTGCGCAAATCGACCACTGAGCGTGGCGGCGTCGTTTATAGCCTCGGTCGTGGCGCCGGCGGCGCCGCCATCGGCGGCGAACGGCCCGCTTTGACGGCAGCGGCAATCTCCTGCGGCTTCAGCGCCGGTGAATACAAAAGCGATCTTTGCAAGAAGTGGCTCAAATACTGCCAGACCGCCATTCCGCTCAACAACGCCGGCCGCATGGGGCACGATGAATACACCCATTACTACTATGCCCAGGCCCTGTACATCGTCGG
>DASRAT010000594.1:0-2486 GCA_035638015.1 Gemmataceae bacterium
AACGGTCCGACACGTGTGGGGCGACTGGATGGGGGCGATGTCCACGTGAAGTCAAGTAAAGACCCGATTGCTGGCCTCATGACTTCAGGTTACAATGCCATCAAAATCGCCAAAATGGAAGGAGGGCTGCCGTGAATAAGACTCTTTGCGCGTTGTTCCTGGTCCTTGCGTCTGCGCTAACATTGCATTTCGCCTGGGGCCAAGATTGGCCCCAGTGGCGCGGGCCAAATCGGGACGGCACCGTGACCGGTTTCACGCCGCCGAAATCCTGGCCCGCAACACTGACCCAAAAATGGACGGCCACCGTCGGCAAGGGCGTGTCATCGCCTGTCCTGGTCGGCGACAAACTCTACGCCTTTGGCCGCAATGGCGGCGACGAGGGGACCCTTTGCCTGGACGCGGGCACAGGCAAAGTTCTCTGGGATGATAAATACCCTGTGGCAGCCATGATCAATAATGCGAAGGGCTGGAGCGGGCCGCGAAGCACGCCTGCGGTGGCCGACGGCAAGATCTGCACCTTCGGAGTCCATGGCGTGCTTTCTTGTTACGATGCGGCCAGCGGCAAGCTCCTGTGGCGCAAGGAAACCAAGTCCACTCTAAAGGGCAATTTTTACACTTCCACCTCTCCCCTTATCACCGAGGGCATGTGCATTGTCCATGTCGATGAGCTGACGGCGTTTGACCTGGCCAAGGGCGACATCAAGTGGCATTGCAAGGTCGGCGATTCTCCCTATGGTTCACCCGTGCTGATGACGGTCGATGGCGTCAAGCAAGTTGTCACGCCCAGTCTGGGGTACGTCTCTGGCGTCAACTTGGCCGATGGCAAGCCCCTGTGGAAATTCGCGGTGGGCGGCTCGGTCTATCAAAGCACCTACTCCTCGCCGCTGATCGTTGGCCCAGCGGTGATTTACTCTCGTTACAACAGCGCCAACGCCGGCGCCACGATCGCCTACAAAATTGAGAGGAAAGGCGACGGCTTCGACGCTGCCACAAAACTCTGGGAGGTGAAGGATCTGCCCTATCAGTATAACACGCCGATACTCAAAGAGGGTCTGCTCTACGGTCTTTCGACTGGCAAAAACTTCTATTGCATGGATCCCCAGACCGGCAAGGTGCTCTGGACAGACAAAGTCCAGCGCGGCGAATCCGGCGGCCTGGTGAACGCAGGCCCGGTGATTCTCGCGGTGACAGGCCCCGCCGGCAAGTCAACCGGCTTTAGCGAAACCGTTGCCGGTGACATGCAACTGGTCGCCTTTGAACCCAGTGGCGCAGGTTACAAAGAACTCGCCAAATACAAGCTCGGAGTTGGGCCAGGGCTTGCGTACCCGGTGGTGGCGGGGAATCGGATCTTCATCAGAGGCAATGAGGCTGTAACACTGTGGACGATTGATTAGATTCATGCTTTTTAGACCAGGGCCCGATCCAAATGCACATATCCCCCATCCACATGAATGAGCTGCCCAGTCGTGTGGCTAGAGCGTGGTGACAGAAGAAAGGCAACCATGTTGGCGATCTCTGTCGCCGTGGTCATGCGTTGCTCAAACGGAATTCGGGCTTCAATGCGGCGGCGGATGGCGGCGGGGTCGGGCTGCAGGGCGAGCCACTGGGCATACATGGGAGTCCAGCACTCGGCAACGATCACCGCGTTGACGCGGATGCCGTATTGGCGCAGGTCGACGGCCCATTCGCGCGTCAGGGCATTGCGGCCCCCGTTGGCCGCCGCGTAAGCACTCGTGCCGCCCTGGCCGGTTTCAGCCACTTTGCTGCTGATGTTGACAATGGCGCCGCGCGACTGCTTGAGCCACGGCAAGGCGAAACGGACCATATCGTAATAGTGAACCAGATTCTTGCGCAACGACGCCACGAAGCCCTCCGTGTCGCCAGTTTCCAGCCCGACGCGATCATTGACCCCGGCATTGTTGACCAGGCCATCGACACGCCCGGCCAGTGCCGCGGCCTGTTCGACGGCCTGGCGACAGGCCTCGGTGTCAGTCAATTCCGCTTCCACTGCGAAGGCCCGATGCCCGGCAGCCTCGATGGCGGCAACCGTTGCCACATTTTCCGCAGGATGATGGCCAATAATCACGGGCACAGCGCCTTCGGCCGCAAGGACGTTGGCGATACCGGCGCCAATGCCCCTGCCGCCGCCTGTGACAAGTACAACCTGACCGCCTAGCTGGAGATCCATGAGATGAATCCTGGTTGCCGGTCAAATACGATAGAACCTCCGCGCTGTCCCGCCGAAAATGGCTTCCCGGTCCGCGTCGCTCAAGGGGCCAAGCGCATCCACCATGCTGTCATAGACCTGCTGGTAGCTGCCGGCGAGTTTGCATACTGGCCAGTCCGAGCCGAAGAGAAGCCGCTGCGGTCCGAAGCAATCCAATGCCGTTTGCACGTTGGGTTTGAGATCGGCACGCTGCCAATGGCGCCAATCGGCTTCAGTGATCATGCCGGACAACTTGCAATAGATGTTGGGAAACTTGGCA
>DASRAT010000595.1:0-2498 GCA_035638015.1 Gemmataceae bacterium
CCGAATCGTTCCGCCACGCCACGTTGAGGCCAAGGTTTTGCTATCACGGCTGAATGCGACATCCAACGGGGCTTGGTCACCTTTGATGTTGGCGACGTGCTTGGCCTTGCCAATATCCCAAAGCCGTACTTCACCCTCGTAGTCTTTCGAATTGTTGCGACCATAGACTGAACTGGCGCTTGCCAACATTTTGCCGTCTGCGCTAAATGCGACGGCGACGACCGGCTCCGTGTGTCCCACCAGATTCAAGACCAGCTTGCCGGTGCTAGCCTCCAGTAACTTGATACTACTGTCTTTCCTGGCGGTGGCTATTGTTTTGCCGTCGGGACTGAACGGCACATGATGCGAACGGAGATCGTCAAGGTGAATCGTAGCAATGCAGCTGCGTGCCGCTACATCCCAGATTTTGACTTCGTTGTCTTCGGCAACTGAACAGAGCTGCTTGCCATTACTGCTAAATGCCAGCCCTTTGATGTTTTTGGCGTGCCCCTTTAACTCGACGACGAGCTTTGGCACGGTTTGGGTAGCTGCATGGAGCAGCGGGGCAAGTAATGCCACCATAACCAAACTGATGCTGACCCCAAGCTTTTTCATTGGGCACCTTATTGGAGCGCTAAACGATAAATCAATCAATCCACTTCCGCAACCTTGGCGTCGCGGATCGTGTACAAGAATTCCTCCGG
Organism: Gemmataceae bacterium; assembly: GCA_035638015.1. GTDB lineage: Bacteria > Planctomycetota > Planctomycetia > Gemmatales > Gemmataceae > DASRAT01. Next base: position 684 of record DASRAT010000595.1, read on the forward strand.
GTCCGTCGAGTTAAGCACCAACCGCCCCGTAATCCGCACCATCACATCGGTGTAGGGCGTGGTCTTGCCGTCGGGCAGCTCGACAAAAAGAATCTCTGTCGGCTCGGGCATCTCGCAATACCAGCAACCCACAGGGTTCTCGATGAACATGAACATCACCAGCTCTTGCTCGCCGTCGAGCGGTTGGATGAAGCCGGTCATGCTGACGGTTTTGCCGTCGAGATCCTTGAGATACTTGGCAAACGACGGCCGAAACTTGCGATCCACCGAGGTGTCCTGGATCAACGTCCAGGGCAAAGCATTGACGCCCTTGGGATTGATCGGCGGCAATAGCGACTCATCCACCCGTGTTAGCAGCGGTTGTTTGGATTTGGCTTTGAAGGTGCTGAATTGGCCGTCATGCTCGCCCTTGTCGGCGCGGGCCTCGACGGCGTCCTGCGTGATTTGGCGTTTTTTGCCCAATTCCTTCGATTGCATCCCGAACTGGGAGACGCAGCCTTCCATGATGGCCGCGGCAGTGCTAAAGTCGCCGTGCATGTTGGCCATTTCCGCGAGTTGCCAAAGCAGGGGGCCGTCCGCCGGCAGCCAAAGTGCGAGCTGCTGCATCAACTCGACCGCATCTTCAGGCAACTTCTTTTGTTGAGCATCGGCGATTTTGCCGGGAATGTAGGAGCCGTCTTCGGCGATCCAGCGCACGCCAAACAAATCTTCCAGCTCCAGCAGCGCTTTCTTTTGCGACCTGATGCGCACCAATTTCAATTGTAATTCCTCGGCCTTTTTCGTTGCCGGCGGCGCCATTCGCACCGCATCTTGGAGGGCCAATGTCGCTTGTTTCAGATCGCCCTTAAGTTGCCAGGCGGTGCCAAGATTGGCGGCAATGGCGAAATGTTTGGGATGCTCGCGCTGAGCGTCGCGCAGCAAATTGGTGGCCTTGGTGTAATCTCCCAGACGAGTGTAAATGGCGCCCAGGTCCGCTTTCTCGTCAGGCGTCAGCTTGCGTTCCTTGGCGGTTTTTTCAAGCTTTTCCGCGGCGGCAAGGTAACGCTCGCGGGCGGGACTGATCGGTTTGCCCGGCGCCGGTTTCATGGCAATGGAGCGCAAGGTCTTTTGATCACGGAGAAAGCCACGCCACTGCGACGGCAATTCCGCGAACGGCTCGCCGGAGTAATACAAACCGGCCTGGGCGGCTGCGGGCACTAATAGCAAGAAAGCGGCACAGAGCAGGTGTTTTCGGTAGCGCATGCCAGATAATCCTCACGTCAGACGGCGGGGCTGAAGTAGGGTCAGTGTACCACCTGGCGAGCGGGGCGTAAAGGAAATGGTTAGGGGTTGGGGTTGAAACGCTGGCGGACCCAGGCGCTGAATGCTTTGACGATGCTGTTTTCATCTTGCTGGCCGCGCAGGGAAAGGAAACTCATCAAGTCCGCGGGCGTCAATCCGGGAAATGCCAAGCTAGACGGAATGACCGCGTATTTGCCGTTGGCCTGGAGAGCGTTGAACGTCAGTCCGTTTTTGCCGATGCGCCAAACCTCCGGCACACGCATCGCGGCGTAAATGCCCATACGGTTGATGGAACTGCTGGTGATGTCAATTTCCAAACCCAAATCAGGCGGCGGATCGGTTTCCATGTCGATGGTGTCCTTACCGCGCATGGCCGGTTCGTTGGCGATCCAAAAACACTCGTCCGGCTCAAAGCCGCGTTTTTTTTTGCGGCGTTTGCAAGTCACTGATCCACCGCTGACCTTGGGAATATCGAGTGCTCGAGTCAGCGCGTCGATGAGCTGGCTCAATAGCTCATCTTCATGCGTAGCCGAG
>DASRAT010000596.1:0-4521 GCA_035638015.1 Gemmataceae bacterium
TGTGACTGACATCGATGGCAAAGTAAAGATCAACCCCGAACATTCCCAAGGCCAACGGCACGACCGCAATCAACGCCGGCCACATTTCAGCCAGTTCGCCGGCCGTCAGCGTGGCGTGCGGCCAAAGGTGCCGTGATGCGATCAGCTGCGCCGATGCGATCAGCAATGCCATGACGCCCGGCAGCACCGTGGACCACGTAATGAAGATGGTGCGATGGTGTTTGACCAGTTCCAGCAGACGCGGCCAGCGTGCCGGACCCGTGAGCGCAAACCGACCCATTTCACGGTATTGGCCAAAACGCCGATAGGCGCCGATGAAAAACATCAGCGTGAAGTAAAAATCCAGGAAGTGGATGAGGTTCAGGTTAGCCATGCGGAGTCCGGTGTCCGGTGTCCGAAACAGTTTATCACATGGTTGGCGTCCGGGCACTCACTGTCCGCCGACCGCTTTTCGCTCTAAACTGGCAATTGACACCGGACATCGGACACCGGACACCGGACATGCACAAACCTCGCGTCTTGATTCTTCGCGCCCCCGGCAGCAATTGCGACGGTGAAGCGCATTTTGCTTTCGAGCAAGCCGGCGGCATTGTAGAAAAGGTGCACATTAACCGGCTGCGCGAAGATCCCAAGCAGCTCAAACGCTACCAAATACTTGTTATCCCGGGGGGCTTTACCTACGGCGACGATGTGGCCGCCGGGAAAATCCTGGCAATCCAGCTCCAACACTTCCTTGGCGACGCACTGCGGGAATTTCGAGACGCGGGCAAATTGGTTTTGGGCATCTGCAATGGCTTCCAGGTGTTGCTCAAAGCCGGTCTGATCATGCCGCCGGACGAAGACGGGCCGGTGGCAACATTGGCCCACAACGACTCGGCCCGTTTCGAGGATCGGTGGATTTGGCTGCAAGCCAATTCGACGCGCTGCCCGTGGTTTCTCGGCGGCTATCAACGCTTGCATGTGCCGGTGGCTCACGGCGAAGGGAAGTTTGTTTGCCGAGAGCCGTGGATTCTCAAAGGGTTAGACCAAACGGGACAGATTTGCTTGAAATACGTGGATGCGACGGGCAAGTCAGGAAGTTTTCCGGTAAATCCCAATGGTTCCCAGGGGGATGCGGCCGGCGTCTGCGATGCGACCGGGCGCGTTTTGGGATTGATGCCACATCCGGAACGGCACGTGCTGCCGACGCAACACCCGCGCTGGACGCGCGATGGTTTGGCGCCGGAGGGAGATGGCTTGCGGTTGTTTCGCAATGCGGTGTCTTTCTTTCTTTAGGGGTTCGCCATGCCTTTGACCGCGCCAGAAGAGGCAGCCTGTCGCAAGCTCATCGAAATGGCTTTGGCGGAGGATCTCGGCGAAGCCGGTGACATCACCAGCAAAGCGGTTATCCCAGCCGATTTGCCCGGCGAGGCTGCCTTCGTCGCCCGTGCTGACGGCGTGGTGGCTGGGTTGTCCGCGGCGGCCTTGGTTTGTTCGATGGTCGATGTGAATTTGGCCTACAACCCGGAATTGGAAGACGGAGCCCGTGTCAAGCCGGGAGATTTCTTGGCCACTGTTGACGGCCCCATGCGGTCCATTTTGGCGGCCGAACGCACCGCCCTCAATTTCCTGCAACATCTGAGCGGCGTGGCGACTTTGACGTCCAAATTTGTGGATGCGATTGCGGGATTGGCAACGCAAATCCTCGACACACGCAAGACGACGCCCGGTTGGCGGCTTTTGGAGAAACACGCTGTTCGCTGCGGCGGTGGTTGCAATCTCCGCATGGGCCTTTACGACGGCGTGCTCATCAAGGACAACCACCTGGCTGCGGTGGCCCACAATGTCCTGCTCACCGACGTGGTCAAAAAAGCTCAGGATTTTGCCAAGCAAAAGGTTCCGGTCGAGGTCGAAGTGGAAGCACTGAGCCAGCTGGAACGGGTGCTGCCCTTGCGGCCAACCATCGTCATGTTGGACAACATGTCCGCAGAACAAATGCGTGCAGCCGTGGCCATGCGGAACAAAATGGCGCCGGGGGTCTTGCTCGAAGCCTCCGGCGGCGTCACATTGCTAACCGTCCGCGCCATCGCCGAAACCGGTGTTGAGCGCATCAGCGTCGGCGCTTTGACTCACTCCGCCCCCGCGCTTGACATCGCTCTCGATTATCTCTCCTAATGACACCCACTGATGAATGGCACCTGAACACAGCATATCTCGGCAACCGCGTCTTCGTGTTCGACCGCCTCGACAGCACCAATTCCTTTGCACTATCTCTTGCCAACGATGCCGCCAACGATGGTCTGGTCATTGTTGCCGACGAACAAACGGCAGGTCGCGGTCAGCACGGTCGCCAGTGGTCGTGTCCCGGCGGCAGTGGCGTTTTGATGTCTGTGTTACTCTTCCCGCCGCCGCATCTTCGGCGGCCTGCCATCCTGACCTCGTGGGCTGCCGTCTCCGTGTGCGAATTGATCCTCAAAAACACCGGGCTAAAAGCCACCATCAAATGGCCCAATGACGTTTTGATCGACAATCGCAAGGTGTGCGGCATTTTGATCGAACAAAAAGGCGGCACGGTCGCCGGCATTGGGCTGAACGTCAATCAACCGGCCGAGTATTTTGTTGAAGCCGGCTTGCCGCTGGCGGCGTCGCTGGGCATGTTGATGCAGCGCCAACAATCCACGCGCGACGTGGCCCGGCAGTTGATCGCGGAGTTAGACACACAATACGGCCAGCTGTTTCAAGGCGACACTGGCACCCTTGAGAGAAAATGGGCAAAATGCCTCGGCCTTGCGGGCCAACAGGTCCGCCTCGAAACTTCCAGCACCATCCATCACGGGTTGCTTTTGGCCCTCACTTTTGAGGCCTTGACTCTTCTACTGCCTGACGGCACGACCCTCAATCTGACCCCAGAAACCGTGCGTCACTTGTATTGCCACCCCTAACTTTGGCGCAATCCGCAGATCTTGCCGCGCAAACGCTCCGCCAAGTCCGAATACTCCAGCGACAGTCAATCTTCTTGGCTTAATCACGCCTAGGATAATTTGCCAACGTCGTCAGGATGGCCGATCTATCGAAGAGTCGGCCAGGCAAGGAGATGCCGTTCTCCGGCCGACTGACTCAAGCTTCCCATAAACTGAGCCACCGTCGAGCAACCCCATGAGTTCGCTTCGCACTGCCGTGCGCTGGGTCTGCCTGCGCGCCTGCTTTGTCGCCATCGCTGGCCCAGCCCTGCTTGGCCTGTCCGACAGGGCGCCCCAACAAGGCCACGCTGCCGCCCCCGCGCCAGCCGTTGCAGTAGCCAAAGGGGCTGTGGATTCACCGGCGCCCGGCCCGCGCGACCATGCTGTCGCTCGCCTTGGCGTCGATAGCTGGCACCAGGCCGGCATTCGCGGCCGGGGCGTCAAGGTGGCCATCCTCGACTCCGGCTTTCACGATTACCGCACCTTCCTTGGCAATGCGCTGCCGGCCAATGTGGCCGTGAAATCGTTTCGCCGCGACGGCAACCTCGAAGCCCGCGATAGCCAACATGGCATTCTGTGTGCTGACGTGATCCACACCATTGCTCCAGATGCACAGCTGCTGTTCGCCAACTGGGAGCCGGATCGGCCAGAGTCGTTCTTGAAGGCCGCTCAGTGGGCCAAGGAGCAAGGGGCCAAGGTTATTTCCTGTTCGATCATCATGCCCAGCTGGAGCGACGGCGAAGGCGGCGGCGATGTCCACGCGGCCCTGGCCAAAATCGTCGGCGGCGACATGCTCTTTTGCGCCAGTGCGGGCAACCTGGCACAGCGACATTGGTCCGGCGCGGTGAACCCCGATGCCGATGGTTTCCACCAATGGACGCCTGATTGTAAGGACAACGCCGTGATTCCCTGGGGAGATGAGCGGGTGTCGGTGGAGCTATATGGTCCTAGTTGCCGCGACCTGGAATTGCAAGTCCTTGATTCGGCAACCGGCACCGTCTTAGGTCGCTGCCGTGCCGGTCTGGAAAATAGCCAGTGCGGCTGCTGTAACGCCGTGGTGCGGTTTCAACCGCGTGCCGGGCAGCAATATGTTGCCCGAGTCCGCCGTCCGAATGCTGAGACCAGCGACAAGAGCGCCGCGTTTCACATTGTTGTGCTGGGAGGCGGATTGCAAGAAACCACCGCGGCCGGCAGCATTCCGTTTCCGGGAGACGGCAAGGCAGTGCATGCCATCGGCGCAGTGGACAGCGGCGACCAGCGCTTGAGCTATAGCTCGTGCGGTTCCAATTCGGCATTGCCGAAACCTGACTTCGTCGCCGCCATCCCCTTCCCGAGCGCCTGGCGAGAAAAGCCGTTTGCGGGCACTTCCGCGGCGGCTCCGCAAGCGGCGGCATTGGCGGCCCTGGTTTGGGCGCTCCACCCCGCGTGGACCGCTGCGCAAATCAGCCAGTATCTCGCCGGTCAAGCCCGCGACTTGGGCCCGATAGGACACGATTGCGAGACGGGCCACGGCTTGCTGCACTTGCCGGCAATTGAAACGCCTTTTCAAAACATCAAACGGTGAGCCGGCTGACGAGCCGCC
>DASRAT010000597.1:0-2301 GCA_035638015.1 Gemmataceae bacterium
ATTGCCGACAGCGCCAGCGGGCTTGACGATCACCCCCACGGGACCTGATCCGACATTGAGTCTGCCCCAAAACCTTGTGGCGACGCCAGGCCAAACCGTGGTTGTTCCGGTGAACCTTGACAATCCGCGGCCGGAAGCCAGCACAGGTTTGATGGAAGCGGTGCTGGCGCTGCGTTACGATCCCGCGGTATTCGCAGTGTCGGCAGCGGACGTGCATCTTGGGTCCTTGCCAATGTCAGGCAGCGGTTGGCACCTGCAAGCGGTGGTGAATGCGACGACGGGAGAAATCGGCATCGATTTGTTTAGCAACACACCCATTGCCAACTCAACCGGTGGCAGTTTGGTGACGTTGACATTGCATGCCTTGGACGACGCTCCCGCAGGCGCCAGCGGCATCAACCTGGTGCGTGCGGTGAACCCGACGGGCCAGCGGCAGTTTGTGACCACGGCATCGGACGCGGCGGGGCCCTACATCTTGCATCCGGCAGTGACAGACGGCGGCGACAACGGCGTGGACGGCATGGTGAGCGTGCAAGCGGCATCGACCATGTTTATTCAGACCAGTAGCGCGGCATCCCAGGAATTCAATGACCCGACGACGGTGGCTAAAACAGCGACACCTTTGCTGCCAGCGGTTGCGGAAAATCTGACGCCCAGACAAGAATTGGCTTTTGATCAAATCTTTGCGGACCTGGAATGGGCCCGGATCGTCAGCGCCAACCCTGAAGGGATTTCTCTAGATTCGCTCGGGGACTCGGCGTTTGAGGGCGCACCAACACTCACTCAAGACACGGCGCTGGTGTCGCCAACGGTCAACGAGTCGCCCTGGGACGCGGCAGCGGAAGGTTATTTTGCCAAGCTGGGATTGGTAGAAAATCGCGCTCGCAAAGCATTGAAAAACGGCATGGCCTACGGATTTGAGCCGATTGGTGATAGCTTTGATGTAGAATCGTGAGTTGCTCGCCTTTGAGATTCTCCTCTTCGGCGCTCCTTGATGCCAAAACATCAATCGCCCACGCGTGGGCATTTGCCAAGAGTTTCGTTGGCGAACAATGTTTCCACAGCCGAAACGTCGGCAATGTTCTCCTGCGTTGCCGGTTCAGTGAGTAAATCTCCATGCATAACGCCGCGCCGCGCTTGTCGGCCCAAATAAATCAGCCAATCCGCGGGCAGCCAGTCGGGTTGAAATTCATCCGCGCCCAGCGTCGCCAAAGCCGAGGCGTTTGCTGAAGGCTGGTCCGTCGAGTCCGCATCCAGCATGGCCTGCGGCTGGCCAAACTCGCCAAAATCGGGCGCCAGCACCGGCTCTCGCAGTTCGGCGAAGACCTGCTCGGCCAGATCGAGCGCCCGCGAGTGGCCGGCGCTCAGGGTGTTTGCGGGCGGTTGACCAACTTCTAGCGTGGTGCCGAATGCTGCATTTGTCACGAAGGTTGTTTGCGGCGCACTCGCAGTTTCCATCATCATCGCCGGCACTGTCACGCGGCCGTCCACGCCGGCATCACTCGAATCCGTCACTGCCGGATGTAGAATATAAGGCCCTGCCGCATCCGATGCCGTCGTCACGAACTGACGTTGGCCTGTTGGGTTCACCGCACGCACCAGATTGATGCCGCTCGCGCCTGACGGCGCGCCGGGCAACACGTGCAGCGTCAACGTCACCAGGCTGCCGCCACTGGCGTTCACGATTGGCGTTGGGCTGAACAGATCGATGCCGATCTCGCCTGTCTGGGCGTTGACTACCGCTTGCAATTTCCAGCCGCCTCCGGACGTTGGCAGCGTTCCCAGATGCACGTCCTGAGCCGACACCGTGAATACCTTGGGATCGTAACGCAGCGCCAGGATCGCTTCCATCAAGCCCGTGCTGCCTTCGGGTCGCGCTGTGTCCAGATGCACGGGGACCACCACGGTCTCGCCAGGCGCCGCTTGCAAATCCGTTGGCAAACTCAAGGTTGGATCGGGGCCGGTCGGAACGATCGTCAAGCCCGTCGGGATGGGCGGTAACTGTCCAACTGTAATGCCGGCCAGCGTGCGGTTGATCAAGGTGACGTCGGAGGAATCGGTGAAACTGTTGCCGTTCAGGTCGCCCACGATGGCCGGATCGGCCAGGCGATAGGCAGCGAAGCCGCTGTCAAAAATGGTCGCCACTCGGGAAGTCAAGGCAGCGTCCAGCGGACTGAGCGAACCGTCACCCGACACGTCGCCGGGGTAGGCCGAAACGTGGACGCCATCGTCGTTGATGGCCGCGGTGATGTTGCCGTTGAGAATAATGTTGCTCAGGTGCAGCAACTCCTTGGTCTTGTA
>DASRAT010000598.1:0-5546 GCA_035638015.1 Gemmataceae bacterium
CTTTTGCAATCAACCCGTGATATTGCTCGATTACCGGTTTGAGTTTCTTCCAATCATTCCAATCCTGGGCGATGATGCGCATGTTTTCGAGGTATTTGGTTTTCAAACTCGGTACATTTAGCAGCTTGCTGCGCAGCGGCATTCTGGAATCGGTGAGGCCGCTGAGGGGATCGAGCGTGTAACCGCCGCCGCCCTTGCCACCCTTGCCGCCCGGCTGGAAATCCTTGACATCCTTGCCTTTGAAATCTGGGAAGTCTTTGAAGTCCTTGAAGTCCTTGAAATCGCCGCCTTTTTTGCCCCCCTTCTTGTCGGGCGGAAAATCCTTGCCGCCCTTGCCGCCAGGGCCGCCCTTGCCACCTTTGCCGCCGCCGAAGGTTTCATTCACGTCGTAGGCAATGACGTGGAACACGCCTTTTTCGTCGCGGAAAAGATTGTAATCGCTGGCCCGCGTCCAGTAACCGTCGTCATTCAAGGACCAGTTGTCGAGGGCCAGGAACCATAACACCTCGTCGATGTCCAGCATCGGTTTCAGGGCGGCTTCGAGCTTGTCCAGCGGCGTCTGGTTGAGAGTTTTGCACAAGAGGACCAAGGCCTTCCAATCTTTTTCGTCGTCCGCCGATTTGATCTGATAGCGATTCTTGTAGCTCGCGGTGTTGTCGCCCTGGTACTCGAGGCCGGCGCCGGTGCCGCCCGGCATGCCGCGGATGTGCCAGCGGGCGCCCTTGCCTGACTTGTAGTTTTCCTTGAGAAATTCCTTGTTGAACTGCTGCTGGCTGGCGTAGATGCCCCAGCTCTCGCCGTTGATGACGACCTTGACGAAGTTGGCCCTGGGCGTGGGCATATAGGTCCGCGAGATATTGCAGAACAGGACCGTGTGCATGAAAGTCGGATCGTCGTGGCAATTGAGCAAGTTGAGCGTCTTGTAGTTGTAGAGGCGCTGTTTGTCCTCGGCGTAATCGAACGACAAGTTCAGCGAGTGCTTGAGTCCCGCGGGCACGCCGAAGTAGGATGAGTTGCCGCGGAAATGGATGCCGACGTCCTTGTAAGTCTTGCCGTCAACGATCACCGTGGCCGGCACCTCGACGTCGGTGCGGTAAAAATCGGCCAGTTCGGCCTCCCAGTCTTTTTTGTTGTCGAACTCGATGAAGACGGTGCGCAGGACTTTGGTGTCGTACAAATGCGCGTCCGGGTAATTCTTGACCTCGGCTGGCGTGACCTTGGGACCGGGTGTGCCAGTGCCGCCGCCGCCGCCCGGGCCGCCTTTGCCACCCTTCTTGCCGCCGGGGCCGCCTTTACCGCCCATGCCGCCGCCGTTGGTGGCGAGCCATTCACGCGCCGCTTTGCGTTCCTCGGCATTCAAGCGGCCGTCGCCGTCCTTGTCGAATTTTGGCACCAGCTTGGTCTTGCCGCCGCCTGGGCCGCCTTTGCCGCCTGGGCCGCCTTTGCCGCCTGGGCCTTTGTCTTTCTTCTGGAAGTCCTGTGTCAACAGCGGTGAATCGTCGTCGCTCTGCCCGGCAGGCAGCGGCGTGTTGACACAGGCGCAAAAAGTTCCAATGACGGCAAGCGTTAACCATTGCCAGGCGCGTTTTTTCACGGCGAGACTCCTCAGTGGACAGGCTGTCTTTCAAGCCAAAAGGGGTGGTGCGTCAAAGCCGCCCTCCCAAGGCGACAATGAGCCAGTCCAGGCAGCTAGAAAATCATCCTACTTGCAAAACTCACAAATGCAAGACAAATTGTCTATTTGATTTGGGAATTCGCAACGAAAATGGAGGCGGGAAAGCAGAGGTGAAATGCAAAAGAATCGTGGCACAGGCGGGGGACGCCTGTGCCACGAAAAGCAGCTGATTACTTTTTGCCGCCGGGAGGGGCAGTCGATGGCTGTTTGCCCTGGTGCATCATCATGATGTGGTTGGCCATTTCTTCGCCGAGCAGTTCTACCAGTGCCTGGCGCTGTTGCTCGAGCGGAAGGGTAAAGATCATGCCGCCTGGTTGGCCAGGTTGACCGGGCGGAGGTGCGATGATAATTTTTTGGCCCGGCTGACCGGGCTCTGGAGGATAGATAAACCCACCACCAACGCCGCCTTTACCGCCAGGCAAACCACCCGCGCCGACAGGTCCGCCGCCACCGCCGCCTTGACCGCCGCCCGCACCGCCCGGACCACCGCCGCCGGCGCCACCCTTGCCGCCGCCTTTACCACCGCCAGCGCCGCCTGCGCCGGCTTTGGCTGGTGGCGCAGGTTGACCTGGAGTTGGCCCCATGCCTTTGCGCAGCGCGCGAACTTCTGCCAGCACTTCATCGAGCTTGCGTTCCATGCTGGCAATCCGTTTTTCCAGGTCGCCCTGCGGACCCATGGTGCTAAGGAAAAGGATTTTGTCCTTGAGTTCCTTGATTTCGATTTCAATGGGGATGGGGTATTTCGGAAAGATCTCGGCTTTGCCCTTTTGCTCACCCTTGGCTTTTTGCTCGCCCTTGGCCCTGGCTCCCTTTTCGGCCTGTATGACACTCTCTTGGGCTTGCTTGAACTCTTGCATGCGCATTTCAAGCTGTTTTTGCATAAGGGCCATTTGGGCCTTCATGACTTCCAATTCGGCGGCAGCCCGCTCCAACTCCGCCTTGGCTTTGTTCAAGTCCTTCGGTTGCGGCTGCGCCTGAGCCTGAGCCACCACCGGGGTGGGAGGAACAGGCGGAAGAGGCGGCGGATAAGGTGTTTTGCCTGGTTGTTGCTGTGCCCAGCTGGGCACCATCGGAAGCAGCAAAGCAGCCAGGCCAAGCACGGCCAACAGTCCCAGCCCGCCGAGCTTTCTCGGCATGGTTCCACGCATGATCATGGTCAGTCTCCTTCGCAAGAGGTCAAGTTGGCCCAGCCCGCTAGCCACCGGAGGCAGCGCCGAACGCGTGCCGGACAAGTAATCAAGCGTCTCCACTAATGCGCTGGCGTAGGCCTTGGCGGCCCGCGGCAGCGTCCAAATTACCCATGCATCGCAACATTCTTCTTCCGCTTCACGCAGCTCACGCCGCGCCCACCAGGCCACCGGGCACCACCAATAGAGTCCGAGGGCCACGAATTCCAGGCAACGCACCCAATGGTCGCGGCGCCGATAATGAGCCAGTTCGTGAGCCAGAAGCGTTCGCCGTTGAACGGGGTCGAGCCGGTCCAGCAGGCCCGCGGGCAATAGCAATTTGGGATAGCCCATAATGGCCCACAGCAGCGGCGACAAAACACCGGGCAGCAGCCACACACCGGGACAATCCGCCAGTCCCATCCGCTCCGCTAACTCGCTTGCTTCCCGTTGCAAATGCGCCGGGGCAGGTGTGCTATCTGCCAGCGCCCGTTGAAAGCGGCGGATACGCGCCAGGGCAACGGTAAACCACGCGACGCTTCCGGCCAGCCACGCACCTGTTACAAGCTGTAACCACGGAATCTCGGGCAGTGTCCATTCAGGCTCAACCGGAACCGACTCGGAATCCGGGCTCGGTAGGTTTACCGGCAGAACAACGGGAGCGGCCGCAATATCCTTGTCTCGCTCAACTGCGTCACCTTGTGGAGCGGGCGCCGCAACTTGCGGAACGGGCAAGCTTGGCGACTTCAAAACAACCATCGGCTCCACGAGAGCAGGTCCATCCGGCGGCCCGACGGGATTTGTCCCCGTTTCCACGGGCGGCACATCCCGTTCCGCCTCTCGTGGGGGCGCGATGGGTGCTTCCACAACCGGCACCTGCGCCACTTCTTCTACACTCATGGGCGACGAAGGCTGCTCGGGCGATTTGGGCAATTCGATCGGTATGACAACCAATGGCGGAGTAATCAGCTTGATAAGCACCAGCAGCCACAAGGCGTGGCTCAGCGCAGGCCGCCTCACGGTCTTGCTCACAAACACCGCCAGCACCGCCAACGCGGTCGCCGCCAGGGCATTTGTCAGGCCAATCTCAAGGAGGGCGTTCACGGGCGGAACCTCTCAACGACGGTCTTTCTTGCTGCGCGGCGGCTGCTCCAGGTCCGCAATAAGCTGACGCAAAGCTTGCCGATCTTGAACCGACAGTTTTTGATTTTGAACCAAATGGGTGAGCAAGGGCGTCCACGATCCGCCACAGAGCTTTTCGGCGACGGTTTGCAAACGCCTGCCGATCAGCTCATTGCGGTCGATGGCCGCCGCGAAGCCATGCACCGCTTCACTGCGATCGCGGCGAACAAAGCCCTTGGTCTCCAGCCGCTCAAGCAGCTTTTGCACGGTGGCGTATTGGGCCGCACCCCCCCTGGGATACAGCACCTCGGTGATCTGGCGGATGTTGCGCGGCTGTTTGTCCCAAAGAACTTCCAGCACGGCCAGTTCGGCGTCAGTGATGTCTTGCGGCGTGCGTGCCATGTGGCAAACTCCCAAAGACGTTATGTCTGAGGCTCAGCCTAAGACAATCTGACTGAGTTGTCAAGCGCGAAATGATTAAATCGGGATGAGAACGAAAATATGGTTGTTTCCGGCACTTGTTGATGCCGTGTGAGCACAGACCCTCGTAAGCTTGTAGTGAGGAAAAAATGGGAGCGACACCCGATGGTCCATGGCAACGGCGCACGAACGCGGGAATGGCCGGTCTGGCTGGGGCTTGCCGTTTACACCGCCTTGCGGTTGTTACTGCTGCCCTCAGATGGTGCTGTTGCCGGCGGCTTCAATCATGACGGCGCTTACATCACCATCGTGGCTGACAACTTGCTTGCAGGTCGCGGCTTTGTCAACGATGCCAGCTGGCTGGTGTTCTTGCAGCCTGAACAATTGCCGATGCCTTATCACAATGCCAATCCGCTTTATCCCGCGGTGGCGGCCGCGGTCGCATTGGTAACGGGACACGGAACAGTGTGGGCCGGATATGCGGTTTCGGCTCTGTGCAGCAGCTTGTTGTTTGCGGCGCTGTTTGTGCTTTCTGCAGAAGTGGTCCAGCCTGTCGGACGGCGAACGGCTATTGCGGCAGCGGGGACATTTTTTCCTGTTGTCCTGCAAGATTCCTTGAGTGTGGCGCCCGATGCACTTTCTACTGCCCTGCTCGCCTGGTATACGCTTTGGCTGGTGCGGCCACGCGGTTTCGGCGCCGTAGCAATTGCTGGCATTTGCCTGGGTCTGGCGTGGCTGACGCGCTCCTCTGCGATAGTTGTATTGCCGGCCACGGTCGTTTACCTGTGGATGCGTGATGGCTTGCGGCGGGCCGTGGTAGCAATGGCCACTCTCCTGGTGGTTGCGATTGCAGTGGCCTCACCCTGGCTGATCCACACAGCCGTTGTTTGGGGCCATCCGCTGCGGAGCGACGCGGACTATTATTTGTTGCAAGATTATCATGCACGCGCATTTGGTGGGTCGGTGGACAAATACTGGCACAGCAGCGAAGTGCCAGACGGCCTGATCACGACCGTGCGAGCCCAACCCACGGAATTTGCTTCGTTTTATGCAACAGGCGTTCCGATTTTCTTGCGGAACCTGGTGGGCAGTTGGTGTGCCTCGAGTTATGCCATCTCCGCGTTGCTGGTTGTGTTTTTTGGCATCACGGCCTGGCGTTTCTT
>DASRAT010000599.1:0-3379 GCA_035638015.1 Gemmataceae bacterium
AGACGGATTGTGTCATCGTCTACAGTTGCCAAACCATCGTTGATTACCGAGTCGAGTCGTGTCAGTTCGCTGGCGAAGAAGGTGTCAAAGTCGATTCCAAAATCTGCTTCCAGCGTGCGCTTGTCAATGCAGCCGTGGCCGTAAAGTTGTTGGAGTAATTCCCGGCGCAGGCGGTCGTCGTTGTCAAGCCGCAGGCCGCGTTCGGTGGCAAGCTCATGCTGAACCGCCAGCGCCCACTTTTCAGTGGTTTTGACGCTCTGCGCGTAAACATCGTCGAGCATGCTGATCGCGGACGGACCCAGCCCAATCAAATCCAGCCCCTTGCCCGTGCTCATGCCCTGGAAGTTACGCTGGAGGGTTCCGCTTTGCCGCGCTGTGGTCAGCGCTTCGCCAGTTCGAGCGAAGTGATCGAGTCCAATAAACTCGTAACCCGCGGCTTGAAATTGGTTGATGGCCAACAGGTTCAAATCGAGACACAGATCGGCGCCGGGCAGGTCCTCGGGGTGAAAGACATTCTGCCAGCGGAATATCTCGGGAATGACCGCCAGGCGGTAAAAGGCAATGCGGTCGGGTTGGAGGGCAATGGTCTTGGCCAGCGTTGCCTCCAGGCTTTCAAACGTTTGCAGCGGCAGGCCGTAAATCAAATCGAAGTTGATCGATCCAAAGCCCAGTTCCCGGCACCAAGTTACAACTCGCTGGACCACATCCAACGGCTGCAGGCGATTGACGATCTGCTGGACCTTGGGGTCGAAATCCTGAATACCCAGGCTGACGCGATTAAAACCCAGTTTGCGCAGGACCTGGAGCTGCTCGCGGCTGGTGATGCGTGGGTCGATTTCCACAGCCATTTCGGCTGTTGGCGCCACTCGCAGGCTGTGGCTTAGAATTCGCCCAAGGCGTTCCAACTGGTCCGCGCTTAAAAAAGTCGGCGAGCCGCCGCCGAGATGCAGTTGGTCCACTGATCGGTTGCCGACAATGGCCGCGACACGGTTGATTTCCATTTCAAGGCTGTCCAGCCAAGACGGCGCCGGGTCGGTTTGCCGGTGTTTGCCCGGCGGCACTATCTCCTTCGTGCAAGCGCAGTAATAGCACAGCCGCTCACAATACGGGACATGCACATAAACCGAAAGCGGCCGATTTTTGATTGTGGAGCGTTCCAGGTCAGCACGGAATTCCGGTGCGCCGTAGCTCGCTTGCCATGCAGGTGCAGTCGGGTAGGACGTGTGGCGCGGCAACGCCAGGCCCGCATAGCGTCTGTAAATCGCTCGTTCCGCGGGTGTTAGCAGGTAGGCAGCCATTTTTTGATCCTCGTTCTAATCTGCCGCAAAACCGTCATTCCGCACTGTGCGGTTTCGGTGCAAACTCGGGCTCAATATTGTCGGTTTCGGCTCATGCCTGCATGCTCGCCCGTACCGCTCGACTTTTTAATTGCCAGTGCTCACAGCCTAATATCTCTCGTGCCCGCGTTGAATTCGCCGCTTTTTCCGCTGTTTCCGTGACGGCCAATTTAGGACTTCGAGCATTGGCACATGATATGCAAATGCGTTGCCCGATTAGCGGAAAGGAGATTAACGCCATGACAATGCAGCATCACAGCGTTGGGAGCAGCGGTCGGTTGTTGCATCGCGTTCTGTTTTGCTTGGGTGTATGTGCATTTGCGTTATTTCCTTCAAAAGCGGCAA
Organism: Gemmataceae bacterium; assembly: GCA_035638015.1. Classification (GTDB taxonomy): domain Bacteria; phylum Planctomycetota; class Planctomycetia; order Gemmatales; family Gemmataceae; genus DASRAT01. The sequence goes on from DASRAT010000599.1 coordinate 1,683, forward strand.
GCCAGGAGACCGCGGCGTTCTTCAAGCAGAATTGTGCCAGTTGCCACACCATCGGCGGCGGCCGGCTCACGGGGCCTGACCTCAAGAATGTGAGCCAGCGCAAGGAGCATGACTGGCTGGTGGCGTTTGTCATCAATCCCAAGACTATTCTCGACAGCGGCGACAGTTACGCTGTCAAGCTCCGCAAGGATTACGGCGGCATCGACATGCCCGTGGTGTTTGGCTTGACCAAGGACCGGGCCGAGTCGTTGCTAAAGCTCATTGAGGATGAGTCCAAACTGGAGCGATCCCAATTCGCCGGTGCCCCTTTGACGGATCGGCCCTGGACCGCGGCAGGCGCTGCACAAGGTCACGATATTTTTCTGGGCGTAACCCCGCTGAGCAAAGGCGGGGCGGCTTGCATTTCCTGCCACACTATCGCCGGCCTGTCCCCGATGCGTGGCGGCAAACTCGGGCCGGATCTGACCCGCGTCTTTGAGAAAATGCAGACACGCAAGCAATTCGCCGCCTGGCTGTCCGCCCCCGCCACACCGACCATGGCGCCGATTTACAAGAATCATCCGCTGGAGCCTGACGAAATCCTGGCTCTTGTCGATTTGTTCGAGCACACCAAAGAAACCGGCGCCGATGACGCGGTCGCCTCCATGAATTTCTTTCTGCTGGGCCTGGGCGGCACGGTCGTGGGCCTGGTCGGTTTTGACTATGTGTGGCGTCGGCGATTCCGAGCGGTCCGGCGTTTTTTGGCTCCCGGCCAAGAGAAAAAAGGTGACGCATGAAGCCCAATGGCGCAATCCCCTGGATCAAAGACGAAGTCAACCCACAAGGCCGGCAGTGGGAAGAGTTCTATCGTAACCGCTGGCAGCACGACAAGATCGTCCGCAGTACGCATGGAGTCAATTGCACCGGCGGCTGCACCTGGCAAATCCACGTCAAGGACGGCATCGTCACCTGGGAAATGCAAGGACTTGACTACCCGTCGCTGGAAAACGGCCTGCCCCCCTATGAACCGCGCGGTTGCCAGCGCGGCATTTCCTTTTCGTGGTATCTCTACAGTCCGCTGCGCGTCAAGTATCCCTATGCACGCGGCGCACTCCTCGATCTTTGGAAACAGGCCCGCACCGAACACGAAGATCCCGTGGATGCCTGGAAGTCGCTGGTGGAAAACCCCGAAAAACGCCAGCGCTGGCAACGGGCGCGCGGCAAGGGCGGCTTTCGCCGCACCAACTGGGACACCGTGCTGGAGATGATCGCTGCCTCCGCCGTGCAGACCATCAAGACGCACGGCCCGGATCGCATCGCTGGGTTCTCTCCCATCCCGGCCATGTCGATGATCAGTTACGCCGGCGGCGCTCGCATGCTGCAACTCATGGGCGGCGTGTCGCTATCGTTTTACGACTGGTACTGCGATTTGCCGCCAGCGTCGCCGGAGACCTGGGGCGAGCAAACCGATGTCCACGAATCTGCCGACTGGTACAACGCCAAGCTGCTGGCCGTCGTGGGTTCCAACTTAAACATGACGCGGACGCCGGACTGCCACTTCGCGGCCGAGGCTCGCCACAATGGCTCGAAAATGTGGGTCTTCTCCCCCGATTTCAGCCAGGTGTCCAAGTATGCGGACGAATGGATCGGGCTCAACGCCGGCCAGGACGGGGCCTGGTGGATGGCGGTCAACCACGTGCTGCTGCAGGAATGTTTCC
>DASRAT010000600.1:0-3073 GCA_035638015.1 Gemmataceae bacterium
AAGGCGGATCAAAGTGGATCAAACCAAAAAAAAGGGGGGGATCAAACCAAGAGACGGGATTGGATGACTGCAAATGACACGCGGCTCCACGGGATGCCTCCTGCCTCCACATCGGAACGGAGCAGGGGTTTCGAGCGCAAAGCAGCACAAACTCGTGGCGAGGTGGAAGCGGGTGGTGATTGCAGGGATTTGACGGCGTAAATCGGCCCTGCGAGACCCCGGGAAAGTGGCTAAACACGGCGAAAATGGCTTTCCTTGAGACCTGCTTTATGCTAGTTTTTCCTATCGTTGAACAACTGAATGTTGGACGTATTTTAGCCGTCCAACAGACAGTTTCGGTAAATCAGAAAATTCAATTCGTTTATGGCACACGCTAACCTCGACCCGCACGCTCCTCGTTTGGAGGATTACTTTCTAACCCGTCGCGAATTCCTGCACCGGTTCGGCACGGGCTTTGGCGCCCTGGCTTTGGCCGGCATGATGGGGCCGGAACTGGTCCAGCAGGCTTCCGGGAGTCGGCGGGTCTGCTGTCGCCCAAGCAGCCGCACTTTGCGCCCAAGGCCAAGCGAGTGGTGCACATCTTTATGAACGGCGCGCAGTCGCACCTTGATACGTGGGACCCGAAGCCGGAACTGGCCAAGCGCAGTGGCGATAGCGTTGCCGGCGAAGGTATGCGCGGCGGGAATCTCTACGCCTCACCGTTCAAGTTCAACAAAATGGGCAAGAGCGGCATTGAGGTCAGCGAAGTGTTTCCGGAATTGGGCAAGATGGTGGATGAGATGACGATTGTCCGGTCAATGTACACGGACATCCCGAATCACGAGGACGGCGAATTGCTGATGAACACGGGCGATTTCCGGTTGCCGAAGCCGAGCATGGGCACGTGGGTGCTCTACGGGCTGGGCACGGAAAACCAGAATCTGCCGGGCTTCGTATCTCTTTCCTCGGGCGGCATGCCCAATGCCCGGAACTGGGCCTCGGCGTTTATGCCGGGAGCATTCCAGGGCACGTTCGTGGATTCCTCGAACACAAAGATTGAGCAAATCATCGAAAACATTCGCAATCAATACACCTCGCACAACGAACAGCGGCAGCAGTTGGACCTGTTGTATCAGTTGAACGAAATCCACAAACAGAAACGGCAGGCCGAGGCGCAATTGGAGGCGCGCATCCAGACGTTCGAGCTGGCGTTCCGCATGCAAACGGACGCGATGGAGGCATTCGATGTGAGTCGCGAGCCGCAGAGTGTGGTGACGATGTACGGCAATGACCGGCACGCGCGGCAGATGATGATGGCGCGGCGGCTGCTGGAACGCGGGGTGCGCTATGTGCAGTTGTGGCAGGGCGGATGGGACACGCACGACAATATCCCCGGGGCCATGCCCAACCTGGCGAAAGCCTCGGATAAACCGATCGCCGCCTTCCTGACGGATCTGAAGCAGCGGGGGATGCTCAAGGACACGCTGGTGGTATGCAGCACCGAGTTTGGCCGCACGCCGACGCGAGATCGCCCCACGGGCCGCAATCACAATAACAAAGCTTTCACTGCCTGGATGGCCGGCGGTGGCGTCAAGGGTGGATATGTCCACGGCGCGACTGACGATTTGGGCGCGGCGGCCGTGACGGACCGCGTCCACGTGCATGACCTCCAGGCGACGATTCTGCAACTGTTGGGCTTTGACCACACCAAGCTGACCTTCCGGTCCGGCGGGCGGGATTTCCGCCTGACGAACGTGGACGGCGGCGTGGTCAAAGAAATCATCGCTTGAGGATTCGACCGTTGCACGCGACGTGGCCAGCGCAAGCTGACGTGGGCTGTTTTAACGCATGAAGACTACCAGGATTAGTTGGCTGGCCCTCGTTGCAGGGCTGTGCGCCGCAGGCGCCTCCACCGGTACGGCACAACAACTCACGGGTGAGGAGTTGGAGTTTTTTGAGGGCAAAATCCGGCCGATCTTCATCGAGAACTGCTACAAGTGTCATAGTTCGCAGTCGGAGAAAGTCAAAGGCGGACTGTTGTTGGATACCAAGGCGGCGATGCTCAAAGGGGGGGACACAGGCCCTTCGCTGGTTCCCGGCAATGCGGAGCGAAGCCTGCTGATCAAGGCGGTCCGTTATGCGGATCCAAACCTGCAAATGCCGCCGAAGACGAAGCTCACCGACCAACAAATCTCGGATTTGGAAGCGTGGGTCAAGATGGGCGCTCCCGATCCGCGCACGGGCAAGCAAGGCGGCATTCTCAAGACCGATGCCGACCGGGAAAAGGCGAAACAACATTGGTCGTTTCTGCCGTTGAAGAAACCGGCGGTTCCCACGCCGAAGGCAAACCTCAAGTCATGGATCCAAAATCCTGTCGACGCATTCATTTTTGCGAAGCTGGAGGAAAAGAAGATGATGCCCGCGCTGCCGGCCAACCGCTGGACATTGATTCGCCGCGCCTACTTCGATTTGATTGGGATGCCGCCGTCGCCGCAGGAGGTTGAGGATTTCCTGAGCGATGATTCCCCTGATGCGTTCGCGAAAGTAGTGGATCGGCTGCTGGCTTCGCCCCAATACGGCGAGCGGTGGGCGCGATACTGGCTGGACATTGCGCGGTATGCCGACACGAAGGGCGGCAACGTGAACCAGATGCGGGAGCAATTGTTTGTTTATTCCTACACGTATCGCGACTACGTGATCAACGCGTTCAATGATGATTTGCCCTACAACCAGTTCATCATGCAGCAGGTAGCCGCCGACCAACTGCCGCAGAGCGACAGCAAAAAGGCGCTGGCGGGGCTGGGTTTCCTGTCGTTGAGCCGCCAGGGAAACATGCAGGAGACGATTGACGATCGGATTGACGTGGTGACGCGCGGCTTCATGGGGTTGTCGGTCTATTGCGCGCGGTGCCACGACCATAAGTTTGATCCCATCCCGACGGCGGACTACTACTCGTTGTATGGCGTGTTCGCGAGCACGGTTGAGCCCGGCGACAAGCCGATCATTGACGCGCCGGAGCAGACGAAGGAGTACAAGGAATACCAGCAGAAGCTGGCCGTGTTGGAACGGGAAGCAGAGAATTTCCGCCAGACCA
>DASRAT010000601.1:0-10406 GCA_035638015.1 Gemmataceae bacterium
TGAACGACGAACGCATCTGCGCGGGAAAAGTACTCCCCAAGAACCCACGGCCGGACATCGTGGTCTTTGACGAGTCCTTTGTCAACGGCGACGTTCCGTTCAGTGCTTTCACGGCTCGCAAAGCGTTGTTTGACCACTGGAACGCCCCGGGCATGACGACGTTTCATTCAACGACGTTTCAGCCCAACGCGATTTCGACGTTGCACTTTATGCGCTGTCTGAAACGGGCGGACCCGAAGTTTTACGCCGAAATCGCAGGAGAACTCAAACGAATTGACGCCAATCTCGAATTCCGAGACCAATTGTTTCGGCGGCTCTATAGTTCTTCCCTGGCTCGCGCCATCCGCATCACGGGCTTTGATTCGCCCCATGTCCGCGCCCAGGGCGGCTTTGTCGCCGTGAATGGCCATCAGGTTTACGATGGCGTCGGCGGGGTTGCGTGCAGCGTCCGGGGGCACAATCCGCCCACTTATGTCGATGAAATCAAGGCCCTGGCGGATGTGAATTGCGAAGCCGAGCTGGCGCAGCGTCTGCGAGCGTTGACCGGCCTGGAGTGCATGCTGCCGGCGGTGAGTGGAGCGGGGGCCGTCGAAAATGCGCTCAAGATCGCGTTGGTCTCCCAGTTTCCCAAACGCCACGTGTTGGCGCTCAAGGCCGGATTCGGCGGCAAAACGCTGCTGGCCCTGACGGGCACCTGGAGCAACTCTTACAAGAAAAACATCGATCCGCTTTACGATGACGTGTCCTATGTGGATCCTTTTGCAACGGACGCAACGGCGCAGATCGACGAAGTATTCGAAAGACACCAGGTGGCAGTCGTTCAAATGGAACTCATCCAGGGCGTTGGCGGCGTCCGCCGCGTGCCTTTGGCGGTGGTGCGCCATTTGAATGCGGCTCGCGCCAAACACGGTTGCCTGCTATTGATCGACGAAGTGCAGACAGGCATCTTCCGCACCGGACCCTTCACGCAATCCAGCGCGATGGGAGTCACGCCCGATTTGCTCATTGTCGGCAAGGCGATTTCGGACATGATGTTCCCGTTCGCTCTGACGCTTTACTCAGAAAAAGTGGGGCGTATGCTCGAGCAAGCTGGCTCCGACCTTCCGGCGGAAATTCGCAAGCGATTCGACTATCCGTTCGGCTACAAGACCGGGCTAAACGTGTTGCGTTTCGCCGAGCGGTCGCGGATCACCGAGCAAGTCGCCAGGGCTAGCGGGCTTTTTGAGGAACTGCTGGCCAAAAAGCTCGCCGACTGCCCCGCGGTACGCGACGTGCGCGTTTTCGGTTTGCTGATTGGCATTGAACTTGATGCGTCGCGGCGGCCGCAGCGCTGGCTTCGAAAACGCCTCTATCAGGTCTACATCTCGGCTTTGCTCAGGCATCCGCGTTTTCCGGTTCTGGCCGGCTTTTGCCAGAGCGAACCCAACGTTTTGAAAATCACGCCTCCGTTGATGATTCAGCCCGAAGAAATCCGCCACCTGTGCACCGCCATCGGCGAAACGCTGCGCTGCCCGTTCTATCGGCTCCTGGCATCCGCCGTCGGCAGCATGATGAGTCCCTTTCGTTACTGGAGAAAAAAGCATGAATCGGCTGTCCTCCAAACCGATGCGGCTCGTGATCCTTGAGTTCAACGAGCTTTACGCACGGCACCTGTGCCGGCATTCGCAACTGGGAGTCAACGTCGTTCACTTGATCGCCCTGTTTGTGATCTGGTACGCCGTTTATGGTTTGCTTTACTGGCTTACCGGGATCGAGTGGGTGCTGGCCGTGCCCGCGCTGGTTTATCTGGCGGCACTGGCGCCCAATGTGTCAGTCCGCGTCCTGACGGCGACGACGCTATTCATGGCAGTGCTGCTCGCGGCGGTGGTGCTGCTGCCGCAGCCGCCGTTCTGGGTTTACCTGCTCACCATTCCGGTGTTTTACAAAGTGCAGGCGTGGAGCCACAAATTCTTTACCGTGGCCACGGAAATGACGGAGTTCGACAGGAAATACAAGAAGAACAGATTGCTCTTCGTCATACTGCTGCTTTACGAGGTGCCGATCGTGCTGCACTTTCTCTTGTTCGCGCCTGCGCCGGGCATCATCGATGCTGAACCAGGCGAAGCAAGCGGTCAGGGAACCGCGGTTGCCAGGGCCTCTTGACCGATGGCGACCGGCTGGCTGGTGATGCTTTCCGGGCGTTTGCGCAAGTTCGAGGCGTGCCGGAACACTGACACGAGCGAAGTTGTCATGAATTTAGCCAGGTACTCGCTCCAGTTTGGCCGGCTTGCCGCACGTGGCGTGCGTTCAATCGCTTGCAGATACGCCTGACGGACTTGCCCGATGGATCGTTCCCAATTGCGCTCTTCGATGGCCTGACGTGCCGCCGTGCCGATTGTCTCGCGTGCCTGATTGTCGGCCAAAACGGTGCGCGTGAATTGCACGGCTTCTGGCGTGCTTCCTGGCTGGAAAAGGAATCCCGTGGTTCCATGCGTCACAAGGTTGGGAATGCCACCCGCGCGTGGCGCGATGACTGGGCAACCGGCGGCCATGGCTTCCAACACGACGTTGCCCATGGTTTCCGTTTCCGAGGCGTAGACGAACGCGTCGGCCGACGCATAGGCGGAGGCCAGTTCCTCGCCCTTGAGGTAGCCGATGAAGCGTGTGTTGGTGCCCTGAAATCGGCGTTCCAGGTCCGGTCGCGCGGGACCGTCTCCGACCACGGCCAGCGTGGCGTCAGGAAATTCCTTCACCACATCTGCAAGGAAGCCAACGTTCTTCTCCGGGGCCAGGCGAGAAACTGTCAGAAGCAGCCGGCGGTCGCTGGTGTCGCCGAGCAGGCGGGTGCGCATCGCCGCGCTGCGACGCCGTGGGTGAAACAAATCGCCGTCCACCGCGGGCGGCCAAAGTTCGACGCGCTCAAAGCCGCGGCGAATCAATTCGGCCTGCGTGATGCCTGAAACCGTCATGTTGACATCCGCGCGATTGTGATATTCGCGCATCAGCCACCAGATCAGCGCCGACATTGGCCTCAAAGCCTTGTACCCTTTGACGAATTCTCCGTAGAGCGTGTGGAAGGAAAACACGCTCGGCACACGCAGCCCGGCCTTGCGCAGCACGTCATTGCAGCGGAAGCCAAACGCGAACGGATTGACATAATGGAGCACGTCCGGCGCGAAGCTCTTGAGCCGTTCCGCCAGGCGCTGGTCCGGCAAGCCGATCCGGTACTCCGGATAAAGCAAAAATGAAAAGCTTGGGATGTCCAAGACAGGCACGGAGCAACGATCGCATCCCGGCGCCTGCGGGCAGACAATCAGAAGCTCGTCCCCATAGCGCGGCAATTGGCGAATCAGGTTCAACGTCCTGTTTACGACGCCGTCGATCTTCGGCAAAAACACCTCGGAAATGATGGCGATACGCATGAGTGTCATCCTCCTTGAAAGTCGCGGCGAGATACGGTCCGGCGCAAGGCCGCGAACGGAGTTAGCGAGTCACTTTTTGCGCCAGGTGAATTTCGATGCAGTGGTGATCCTCGAGCGGAAATACCAACCGATTGAGTAAGAACCGCGTGACGGCGCTGACCTTGTGCAGGCCCACGGCGTCGATGAAGGCCGTGAACCAACCGCCGTAATAACCGAATTCCAGAAACTCATCGAAGTTTCGGAAAAAGAGTCTGGGCTTGAAAGTCTCGCACTGACGGACGACGAAACCATGGCGTTCAAGAGTCGCGAACACCTCTTGCTGATCCCTGGGGCACATGAGAATGGAATCGATGTCGAACTTGGGCGCTCCAAAGAACCAGCGCAGGAGCTTATTGTTCGCCGTTGCCTGCAGATTGGGAAAGGCGCCCTTGGTCGCGCCGAGATAAGACCAGTAGCCGCCGTCTTCGAGGCGGCTCCAAACCTTGGGCGCCAGGACGTTGAGCGGAACATAACCGCTGATGAAATGCGTGCAGATCAGGTCAAACGTGTGTTCCAGAAAATGGGCTTCGAGATTGCTGGCGGTGTCGACGGCGCCAAGAAGTTCGGGGATCTTCTGACTCGCGCAGTCGATCATTTTTTCCGATAAATCGAGGCCAAACGGTTGGATTTGATCGGTGGCACGCTCCATCAGCCGGTGCAAGAACGATCCTGTTCCCATGCCGACGTCATAGACTCGGAGCCTTTCGGTACGGTCCTCCAACAACTGTTGCTTTTGAATTTGATCCGCTGCCCGGTCGACGGTGTCGGCAGCAACCGACTGGGGATCGCGATCATAATGAAGTGCAATGACCTCGTTGTTCTGACGCTTGATCGTGTCGGTTGACATGGTGAGTCGTCCTTGAATCGCTGAGTTCTTTGAACGTTAGCACATGCTGCTGACGATGCTTCAGCCTCCTGGGGCACGCTGACACTAAGTCGTCGACGTGATGCGGTCATGTGCGTTTTGTCAAGTTTCCTTGAAGGCAAGCGATCCTGGATTTCACAGGATGGCCTCCCGGAACTCTTGCAGTTTTCACGGCGGCAGCACACCGGGTTTGGTATTCTCCACCCTTGAATTTTCTGCTGCGCCTTCGTGGTTCCTTCATGTCGGCGTTTTGCGGGAGTTTTTGAATTTGCGCAAGGAGGACGAGCGTGTATGACGCCATTGTGCTTTCCGATCTCCATTTGGGGGCCGAGTCGTGTCAAGTGGAGCCGCTGCTGGATTTGATCGATTCCCTGCCGTCGACCGCCAAGCTCATTCTCAACGGCGACGTCCTTGAAAGCACCGAATATCGTTTGACCAAGCGGCACTGGCGTGTGCTGTCCCAATTGCGCAAGCTCGCGGATCAGACCGAGCTGGTCTGGGTGCGCGGCAATCACGATTGTGATGCGGAATCGGTGGCCCATGTGATTGGCGCCCGATTCGTTCCGGAATACGAATTCGAATCAGGCGGCCGACGCGTGTTGTGTGTTCACGGCGACGCGTGGGACCGTTTTTTGACCGACCACCCGATCATCACGATCATCGCCGATTGGTTTTACCTTCGCATGCAGCGCTGGAGCCGGCGTCTCGCCAAACGTGCCAAGAGGGGCAGCAAAGCTTGCTTACGGTGCATCGATCGGGTGCGGGCCGAGGCGACCGAATATGGCATTGCCAAAGGCGCCGACGTGGTAATTTGCGGACATACCCATTGCGCGGAGGCGCCGTCCGATTCGGCTCTCACCACCTGCGCTTATTACAACACCGGATGCTGGACCGATGTCGATTGTCATTATCTGACAGCGAGGGATGGCTACCTGGAGCTTTTGGAAGTCAGCGCGGACATGATCGTGGGCGCGACACTGGCTGTTTGACGGATGGAAGCAGCAAACGAATTTGTACGCCGATTACGCCTACGTTGACTTGTGACTGGCCGGCGAAGCGCAAGTTGGGGGTTCAAATCGCTCAGGGCGTAATCATGGTCCTTGCGTTTTCCAAGATGGTAACCCGCTCGGGAGCCTCCAACTCAATCTCTAACGCCGAGATCGCAAGCCTCAAGTTGCGAGCATTGCTTGCCTTATAGTCTACCTCTTTACGATAAGCGTTGCTCACCGCGTCAACGATCGCAATGGCGGCAGGGATATCATCGCTACACAGTGCAATGCGAAGTATCTCGGGGCTTTGCGGGAAGTCGACGATCAGGTTTTTTTCCAACCAACTGACGGGGTCCATTTGGTTCTGGACCATTGTCAACGCGGCCACTTTAGGCTCGCGCAGCGCCGAGTTCAGGACCAAGCGGCTTCTGACCAAGGCCTTTTGAGATTCGCGGAAGTTGTCGAATTCCTCCTTGTCCCGAAAAGGTTTGTTACTAGCAATGTGAAGCAGCACATAAACACCCGACCGACTGTCAACCTCGCTTTTTGCCTTCCAAAGCACAAAAATACCGACCCCCGCCACCGCCAATACCAACAACAACCCCGTCGCCAGCAAACGCCGCTTCATAATGTCCTCGTGGCCAGTGATAGATTTGTTGGCACCGCCTAGCTGAAATGTTAGCAGGCGGCAAGGGGTCAAGATAGCATTTTCCTGGATTTTACCGCATTAAAGCTCACTTGCCGAGGGAATAGGGCTGGCCGGCGCTTTTGTTCTTGGCAACCCGGCTCGCAAGATGCGCATCACAGACGATGTGCGGCGGGTTGGTTTCATCCCGCGAAGTCGTATGAAGCGACGTGCGGCCAAAGCCAAGGCAAACAACGCCACGCCTGTCCAGGCGATGGAGCTGAGCGCGTTGGCCCACACGACGCCGACGAAGCGCACGGTTACCACATGCTGGCCGGGCGGCAACTCGACCGCAACATAGCGGCCCAGGTGTTGGACCCGAACATGCCGACCGTCCACATCCACATGGAGCATGCCGGGATAATAGACAACCGGCAATTGCACCATGGACGGCTGGGCGGTCTCGACCCGCAGCGTCGTTGGATTGCCGAATAGCATCTGGGCACGGACCGTTTCGGCCGGCAGCAAGCTTGCAGGAGCCATTGGCTTGTGTTCCGTTTGCATTGCCAGATGGTTCAGCGTGAAGGACGCTTTGCGAAATGGCGTCGGATGCGGGGGTGGGCTGGGCGTGAGGATCGGGTCGCCTTGCACGGCGACAATGATGCGCTGCTTATCCGGGGCTGACGGCAGGGGGACAGTCAGTTGAAATGGCCCTGGCGATAATTCGGGCGTCGCCACGGCGGCACCGTCCACGAGGATGGCAAGTCGCAGCGGAGCTTTTACGTCCGGGCTGACGGTGCCTTCCAGGCGCAATGCATCGCCAGGGCGTGGTCCTGGGAAGGCAGCATAGATGCGTCCATAGCGGTAATACTCCATGGTGTCGAGCAGCCCGCCCGTCGCCGGGTTCGGCCAGTCGATGTCCGGGTGGAGCAGCGTGGTTTGGGCGAGTTTTGCTGCGGACATGGCATAGGTCGCTCCAGCGCCGCCGCGGCCCATCTCGGGATGGGCGATTTCCTGGGCGACCGTGATGTGCGGTTCGGTTTTGTGCGGAGCCATGTAAGGTCCGGCGGTCCAGCCCAGGCCGATGACGATGGCGGCCAGGTGAATCGGCCGCATACGTCCCTCCAGTGCCAGCGTCAGCGCATAAGCCGCCAGCAGTGAACCCCACAGCACGACGAACATCAACAGGCGATAAGAAAACTGCACATAGTTGAAGAGGTCCGGCAGAGCTCTCCATAAATCAAAAGGCATCCAGGTCATGAGAAACGCCAGGCCGAAAAGCACCAGCATGCGCGTCATCACAGCGCGGCGGCCGTGATGGCTCGCCTGTGGACTGCGCCAATGCCACATCGACAGACCCACGGCGGCGAGAATTGGCCAGCCGACTTGCAGCCCGAAATGTTGCGGTTCGCCGATGTAGATCGTCGGCACATGCACGGGCAGCGTCACCGACGGGGCCAGCAAAACGCCCAGCGGTGTCAGCCAGCCGTTTTTAAATACGTCTGTATGCAAACCATAACAAAGGTCCGGCACCAATATGAGTTGTGGCACAATCGACCAGGCGGTGAGAACAAGGCCGAGGGCCAACGCGGCGCCAACGCGGAGGCCACGAAATACTGTCTTGCGCCGCGGCTTGAACCAACTCAGAAAGAACAGGCCGAAATAAATGCCGGCGTAAAGAAAGGTGACGTTGTGCGAAAGAATCAAGGCGCTCCAGGAGACACCGCCGGCAAGGATTGGTCCGAGACGGCGTACTACAAAGCAGCGCATGGAGTAATAGAACACGGCCGGCAACAGCATGAAGGAGACGATTTCAGGAAAGGCGTAGCGGCCGTGGATGTCGGTCAGCACATAAGGTGCAGTGATGAAAACCGACCCGGCGGCGAGGGCCGCCAACGGTTGCCGTGTGAACATTCGGGCCAAGCGATAGGTGTATAACCCGCCCAGGACCAGGAATGCGATGACTTCCAGTTTCCAAATCCGGTAAGGGTCACCATTTGTGGCAAGATAAGCAGCGCCTCCCAGCGTATAAGGCAGGTTGCCGTAAAACTGAAAGATCGGATAGCGGGTTTGCTGGTTTTGGTCGGGCGCGACGCGGATCGGGAACTGGCCTTCGGCAAGTGCGCGGCGAGCCTCAATAATGCCGGAGACGTGGTTGCAGAGATCTTGCGCGGGAGTGCTGGGGATTTCACGCGACGCGAGTGGGGCCATGATCCCGCTCGCGATGATTGTGTAAAGCAGCAGGCCAGCGCAGGCAAATCTGCGCCGGCGCCACCAACCGGCAACGGCCATGCTTGACCTCCATGTCAAGTGAAACCCTGCCAAGCCGCTAGCGGCTTAGCGCCCGCCGAATCCTCCGTTGAGCATGAAGTGCATCTCCGCCGTATGGCGTATGACGAGCGACATGCTTGCCGGGTCATAGGTGATCGTGCCGAAGCCGCGTTCGCCGAGGCCCTGCCAGCTTGATGGGTCAATGGTTTGGGTAATCATCAGGATGAGCTGGTTGGCTTGCTGCAGCCGTTGGGCATTGGCGACCGCCGGTCCAAACCGCGGATTGATCGGGGCCATCAAGTCCTGAACCGGATAATAACGGACCACTGTGTAATCTTTCATCCGGTCGGGCGTGATGACATGGACGTTGCCATCCTTGATGACGAACGTCAAACCGACATCGGCCAGGACTTTCTTCAGCACCGTGCGGACGGTGACCTTCTCGGCCTTGAAATTGACCTTGGTTTCGTACTCCACGGCCGCATCGCGGAGCGACGCCTCGTCGGGGAAGATGTTGAGTTGGCCGCCGGCGGCCTTGGCTTTTTCGGTGAGGTAACTCAGCACGTCCTTGAAGGTGTCGCCACGGTCCTTGCTGAAATCGACGGAGATCGTCGAATTGAGGGCCTTGAGGACAGCTTCCTCTTGTTTGGTTAGCTTTTGCTTGCGCTTGTTGCTGATGTCGATGAAGTGTTGGGTGATCCGCTCCTCAGTCATCTTGGTTGCAGTTTTATCAATGCTCGCGTGGAGGTCGGTGAATCCCTTTTCCCTCGCGGCTTGGCTTTGCTTTTGCGAGGCGATTGATTTGTTGGCGTTATCGAATTTGTCCTTGGCCTGGTCGTAAGTGGATTTTTGCATGCTCTGAATCTTGGCCTGCTCCATGCGTTCTTTTTCCAGGCGGGCGGCCTTTTCGTCGGCCGCTTTGGCGGCGTTGTCGGCGCTGAGCTTTTGTTCGCGGGCCGTGGCGTCAACTTCTTTGAGGCGGGATAGCAACCGGCCACGCAGGTCAGCGCGCTGCTTTTCATCGAGCGCATTGGAATCGTTGACTACTAAGAGATTCTTTTCCAGAAGCGATTTGGCCTCGGCGGCGCTGGTTTTTTCCAGCTGCCTGGATTTGTCCAGGGCGGCCATGACATCGGCGACCGTTTGTTGAGCTTGAATGGCCCACTCGCGCTGCTTTTGCTCCAAGGAAGTTTGAGCTTGCAGCGCTGACGTGACGGCCAGGACGGCCACGAGGGCCAACCCGCAAAGACGTGCGACGGATCCGGACATGGTCTGGCTCCTGTTTGAGCTGGAAGGGTTTATTGCCCTTCCTCCCCACACCTACCAAGATTACCCGGGTTGCAAATGTTTCGCCAGTGGAAAAGGTGGAAAAGTTGGGCACAGAAGGGCAGGAGGGCAGTTGAACCGTCGCGCAAGGCGGCATATCCGATAAGGGTGTACCAGTGTTCCTTACTTCCTTGCTTGCGCGTCGGGCTCAGCAAGCAAGTTCAGACGCAGGCGATTGAGCGCCATCTTGGCAGTCCGACTTTGAATCTCCGTGCGCGTGCCGCCCCAGCTATAGGTGTGAGACGCCACGCCATCGGCGGAGGCGATGCCGACGAATACTGTGCCGACAGGTTTTCCAGAGCTATCACTTTCGGGCCCGGCGATGCCGGTGGTGCTGACGGCGAGATCAGTGCCAAAGCGCTGGCGGCAGCCCTGCGCCATTGCCTCGGCAACTTCCGCGCTGACAGCTCCATGTCGGTCCAGCAAATCGGTGCCAACGCCGAGCAGTGCCGTTTTGATCTCGTTGGTGTAGGCGACAATGCCGCCGCGCAGCCAACGGCTGACGCCCGGCACTTGCCCAAGGCGATTGGCCACCAACCCTGCCGTAATGCTTTCGGCGGTGGCGACGGTTTTTTTGCTCTTCTCTAACAAGAGCACGACCACGTCCTGGAGTTCTTGGTCTTCGACGCCGAAAACCATGTTGCCCAGGCGTTCGCGGATGGTGTTTTCAACAGGGGCAATCCGAGCGTGGGCCTCGGTGGCGGAAGCGGCGCGGGTGATGATACGTAAGGAAATCACGGCATCGGCAACGGTAATGCCAACCTCGGGATCCAGACCACGGCGAGTCACATCGAGCAGTTTTTCTTCAATCACGGACTCGCCGGCGCCGAAGACGTTGATCTTGCGCTGGACCAACACGCCGCCGCCCATGCCCAGCGCCAGCAAGCGCG
>DASRAT010000602.1:0-15330 GCA_035638015.1 Gemmataceae bacterium
TTACCGATGCCGTCGGCACCGTGCCTGGAGATTACACTTTTAGCGCTGCCGACCACGGGTCGCACACATTCGCAGGAGGCGTCACGCTGCTAACTGCCGGCAACCAAAGTTTGACCGCGTCGGACGTCGCCCTGAGCAGCATCACGGGCGCTACCGCTGTCAGCGTCAGTGCCGCTGCCGCCACCCATCTGGCGGTGAATGCACCGCCGACGGCATTCGCGGGCATCGCATTCGGCGTCACCGTGCGGGCACTCGATGTTTATGGCAACACCGCAACCAACTATATTGGCGCGGTTCATATCAACACAACCGATCTGGGCGCCGTGGTTCCGAGTGATTACACCTTCATACCAGGCGATCAGGGCTCACACGCCTTCAACAACGCCGTGACGCTGGTCACGCTAGGCAGTCAGACGCTGGCGGCGAGCGACACTGTCGCCACCACCATCGCGGGCAACACGGCGATTGCAGTGCATCCGGCGCCCGCCACGCATTTCAGCGTCAGTGCACCGGCCCATGTCAACGCAGGCAGCCCCTTCACGATCACCGTTACGGCACTGGACCAATTCAACCACGTCGCCACTACCTATGCCGGCCTGGTGCACTTCACCAAGAGCGATGCCGCCAGCGCCGCATTGGTGCCGCCGGATTACACCTTTGTGTCCGGCGACCAGGGCTTGCATACCTTCACGACTGGGGCCACCTTGATCGCCGCCGGCAATCAATCCGTGACGGCCACTGACGCGGCGGCCAGCACCATCACGGCCAGCGCCTTGGTGACCGTCGACCCGCTTGCGGCAACGCATTTCGCGCTGTCAGCCCCTGGGCTGGCCATTGCCCATAAGCCCTTCAACATCGCGCTGACCGCGCTGGACATCTACGACAACACGGCCACCGGCTACGCCGGCGCCGTCCATTTCGACACCACGGACTTCGCCCCCGATGCCCTGGTCCCCGGCAATTACATGTTCCTGGCGGGCGATCATGGGTCACACACGTTTGCCAACGGTGTCAACCTGGTCAGCCTCGGCGACCAAACGCTATCGGCCAGCGACACGTCCGACGGCACAATTACCGGCAGCGCCGTGGTCAACGTGCCGGTATCGCTGAGCATTCCGACCACCCTGACCGGCGCCCGCGGCGACGTGGTTTCGGTGCCCATCAACGTCAGCGGCCTGTACGATCCCATCACCGGCAATGGGGGCCTGGTGGGCGCAAGCATGGTGCTGCGCTATGACGCCAACTGGTTCACTTTTACCGGCAATGTCGGGCTTGGCTCCGTGCCCATGGCTTCCTTCGGCTGGAACATCGATGTCAATGCCTTCAACACGGGCATCCTCGGCATTACCCTTTTCAATAGCTTCGGCGGCGTTATCAACGACCCTGCCGGCGGCAGTCTGGTCACCGTCGATTTCCAGATCAAGCAGAATGTTCCTTTTGGCGCGGTCAGCCGCGTGGATTTGGTGCCTGACCTTCTGGGCGGCGCGCCCGTCACGGGCATGATCGACAACAATTTCAGCGATTACAACCTGACGCCCCGGCCTGAGTACGGCCCTGACGAAACCGACGGCTTCATCACCGTCGCCGGCACCGACCACGCCCCGGCAGCCAACAACGAAAGCTACAGCATCACGGCACGAACCAGCGCAGGCGATCCAGCTCTGGTGGTGACAAGCCCTGGCGTGCTGGCCAACGACAGCGATGTTGACGGCGACACTCTCGCCGCAGTCAAGCTCAGCGAGCCAGCCCACGGCGCCGTGACGCTTGCCAGCGACGGCTCATTCGTCTACACGCCGACGCTGGGTTACCTTGGTCCTGATAGTTTCACCTACCTTGTCAGCGATGGCGAGTTGGCCTCGAGTGCCGTCACCGTGAGCCTGACAGTGGCGCCGCGCCTCAGCATCCCCACCAACCTGACAGGGACGCCCGGGGGCAGCGTGGTCGTGCCGGTGAATATCGACAACCCCAACCCTGCCGGCTCGGGTGGATTGAGCGCCGTCACGCTGGCGATCAATTACGACCCGGCGGTGTTTACTCTGTCCGCCGCGGATGTGCAATTGGGAACGGCAACCAGCACGTGGCAGCCGCCTTCTGTCACCTTGAATCAGGCAACGGGCCAGCTCGGCATCTCGATGTCCAGCGCCACGCCCGTCACCACCACCGCGCCCGCCAGCCTGGTGCAGATCACCTTCCACATCGCCCCCGGCGCGGCCGCGCAGGCGGCGGCGATCAATCTGGCAGCCAACAACCTACCCGGCGCCACGACAGTCAGCACCCATTTGGACAACAAGTTTGGGGGCCAGCTCGCCTTGCGGCCGGCAGTGACCAACGCGGCCAATGATGCAGGCGTCGATGGCGTCGTCACCATTTTGGCGCCGACGCACTTTGCCGTGGCTGCCGCCTTGACGCCGACGCCGACGGGCTTTGTCGCCCAGTTCACCAAACCCTTCGATCCCAGCACGCTCAACCTCTATGACGCCGCCAGCGCGCACAACGGACCTGCTGATGTGACGTTGCTGGGCCCTTCGGGCATGGTCCGGGGATCACTGGTCGTCGACCCTTCCTATGCCGCCTTCACGTTCATCAAGTCGGGCGTTGGAACCAACGGCTTGTTCGCAGGTGTCTTGCCCGCGGGCAGCTACACCGTCACCCTCCGCAGCGCCCAGGACGGCTTCAAGGATGCCGCCGGCACGCTGCTCGACGGCAACAACGACGGTGCTCCCGGCGACGATTATGTGGCCAGCTTCACCGTGGCGGCGTCGCCCAATCCCGTGCTGAGCATTCCGGATTTCGCACGCGGGCCTGGCGCCGCCAGCGACATCCTGGTTCCCAACGCCACGGGCGCCGGCATTCCCATTACGTTGACCAGGGCCGTCAATGTAACCGACGTAACATTCAACCTGACTTACAACACCAATCTTCTCAACATCACCTCAACATTGAACGGTCCCTCAGGCGTCTTGACGCTGCTGTCCGCTTCTGGGGGAGTGGCGCGCTTTTCGTTCCACAGCGATCTGCCGCTCAGCGGAAAACTTACCTTGGGCCAAATCGTCGCCCAGGTTCCCAATGGCGCCGCCGCAACCTACCAGGCCACGGAATTGCTGCACCTGAGCAACATTGTCATCAATGGCGCCAACGGCAATGCGCTCAACGACGACGGCGTGCACGTGGTTGCTTTTCTCGGCGACACCTTCAGCGACGGCAGCCTCAGCCCCCTGGATGGCGCCATGGTTTCCCGCGTGGCCACTGCTCGCGACAGCGGTTTTGGCGGCTATCGTCTGGTGGATCCTGCAATCGTCGGTGACTTCAACAACAACGGCTTTGTGGATTCCGGCGACGCAACTTTGATGAACCGCTGGCTGGCGGGCATGACGGTCCCCCAGCTGTTGACGCCAACCCCCGGCCTGCCGCTGACACCCGTTGGCCCGGACCCGACCTTGAGCCTGCCCACCAGCATCCAGGCCCTGCCCGGCGAAACTGTCATGGTTCCCGTCACCATCGACACCGCTCGACCGGACGGCAGCACCGGCCTCATGGAAGCGATCTTGGCCTTGCGCTTCGATCCCCAGGTCTTCAGCGTGTCGGCAGCCGACGTGCACCTGGGCACGTTGCTTGCCACCAATGGCAACTGGCAGCTCTCTGCCGCTGTCAATGGTCAAACCGGCGAGATCGGCATCGAAGTGTCAAGCATCCAGCCACTGCTGAACCGAACAGGCGGCAGCTTGGCCATCGTGACAATGCACGTCAAAGATACGGCGCCGCTGGGAGCAACTGCCCTGAACCTGGTGCCCGAAGTAAATCCAACCGGCAAACACGTATACCGAACGGCTGCGGCGGACGGGCAGGGGATGTTAATTTTGCATCCGGCCGTCACCGAAGTCGGCAACGATGCGTACGTAGACGGTCAGATCATCGTTGCCGCACAGATCATGGGTAGCCCTGTCGATTCCGCCAGAGGCGCGGCGGCGTTCAAGCCAATGCCCGGCAGCCTTGAGGCTGCTTTTGTGCCTGACAATGTCGATGCGGACTTGACGCCACGGCCATTAGCCGAGGAGAGTTCACTCGCAGCCTACGTGCTCGAACACGTTTTTGGAGACCTGGACGCCGCACACGCGTCACTTGATCGCAATTCTAACGAACTCTTCTCGATTGCAGATGTAGAAACAGCTGTCCTCGATTCCGAGGTAGTTTCTTTGGCAGCAGGTCTGGAAAACCGCCGGGCTCAAGACGTCGCGGACGCCTACTACGGGCTTCTGGGGAGGCACGCACGCGCCAGTCGTAAATCCACACAATCGCCCCTGCTTGATGGCGAGGCTTCAAACATGGACGACTGGGAAATAGGCGCCGTGGAAGAGAACTTCGCCAACGGTTTACAGGAAAAATTGAGCTGAGGACGTTTCCATTTCGCCGCGCACCCGCCCCGTCGGCCAATCCCGGCTCAGATAGTCGGTCAGCGTCAACAACAGCAGAATCGCCAAAAACAACAAGGTTGTCCCGGCAATCGCCCATGTCAGCCGTGGGCCATGCAGCATGTGCATGAAAAACAGCACGATCAGCACCGCTTTGGTCGCGGCTACCGCCAGGCCCACCGGCGTGTGCCATTCGCCGAGGTCAATGCTGCCGAGCCAAACCGTCAGCCCGGTCAATGCAATGAGGACCACAAAAATCACGCCATAGGTCCGTACTTGTCCTTGATGCTCCGCCATGTCGGCTTGTCTCCTCAATGCCGCACGCCCGCCAAATAAAGCAAGGGCAGCAAGAATACCCAGATCACATCCACGAAATGCCAGTACAAACCGCCGACCTCGATGGGGTAGTAGTACGCCGGCGTGTAATGACCACGGTGTGCCCAAAAGGCAAGCAAACCGATAATCGCGATGCCGATGATCAGGTGCAGTGCGTGAATGCCCGTCATCATGTAGTAGATGATGAGGAACATCTTGACCCGCTCGGGCCGCACGCCCAACTCGTGCCATTCAGCATCGTCGAACGCCAATCCCGGCATCAAGTTTTCGACGTAATCGCCGTAATATTCAAAGCCCTTGATTACCAGAAATGTCACACCCAAAAGGGCAGTCAACACCAGGCCCACCGTGAGCAAGTTGCGTTTGCCGGTTTGGGCCCAATAAACGCCCAGCGCCATCGTCAGGCTGCTGGTTAAGAGGACCACAGTATTGATGCCGCCAAACCAGATGTTGAGATGCTTGCTGGCAATGGCAAACTCCGCGGGATTGCGGACGCGGTAAACCGTGTATGCCAGAAACAAACCGCCGAACAGCATCAGTTCCGTCACCAGGAACATCCACATGCCGAGCGTGGCGGTCTCGTGCTGCTGCTTGAGCGTCGCGAAATGGTGAGCCAGGGGTGGCGATTTAGTATCCAACCGGCACCTCCTCCGAATAGCGGTAAGGCTCGCGCGTCACCACAGGCGTGACGGGGAAATTCTCCGTTGGCGGCGGCGAGGGCGTTTGCCATTCCAGACCGGTCGCCTTCCAGGGATTGGACGAGGCCTTCGGCCCATAGGCGAGCGAGCCGATCAGGTAAATGAGCGGCAGAAAATAACCGACACCCAGGATCGACGCCCCTGCCGTGGACATGACATTGTGCACTTGAAACTCAGGTGCATACTGGAAATAGCGCCGCGGCATGCCCAAGTGGCCGACGACGAACTGCGGCAAAAACGTCAAAATGAAGCCGATGAAAATCAGCATCGCCGCGATGCGGCCCCAGAACTCGGAGTACATGCGGCCAGTCATCTTGGGCCACCAGAAATGCAGGCCGCCCATGTACGCCATGACCACGCCGCCCACCATGATGAAATGGAAGTGAGCAATCACGAAATAGGTGTCGTGCAAATGGACGTCGGTGCCCAGGGTGGCCAAGAACATGCCGGTCAAACCGCCGATGGTGAATAGGCCAATGAAACCGAAGGCGAACAGCATCGGCGTTTCAAAAGAAACCGATCCTTTGTAAAGTGTCGCCGTCCAGTTGAAAACCTTGATGGCAGATGGCACGGCTACCAGAAAACTCAAAATCGAAAAAATCATGCCCAGGTAAACCGACTGGCCCGACACAAACATGTGATGGCCCCAGACCAGGAAGCCGAGCAGAGCAATCGCCAGACTGGAAAACGCGATAAACTTGTAGCCGTAGATGTTCTTCCGCGAAAAACAGGGGACGATCTCCGTGACCACGCCCATCGCCGGCAGGATCATGATGTAAACGGCCGGGTGCGAGTAAAACCAAAACAGATGCTGAAACAATAACGGATCGCCGCCGAGCGCCGGGTCGAAAACGCCGACCTGAAAGATGCGCTCAATGGCCAGCATCAGAATCGTCACCGCCACGACAGGCGTGCCGAGCAGAATGATGATGCTGGTGGCATACATGGCCCACACGAACAAAGGCAAACGAAACCAGGTCAACCCTGGCGCCCGCATTTTGTGGGTGGTGACCAGGAAATTCAGCCCCGTGAGAATCGACGAAAATCCTGCGGTAAAAGCCCCCAGGCCGACGGGGATAACATTGGTGTGCGAGGAACGTGTGCTGTACGGCGTGTAAAAAGTCCAGCCGGTATCGACGCCGCCGGCGATCATGGCGTAAAGCGAAAAAGCGCCGCCTAAAAGATAGACGTACCAGCTCAACAGATTCAGTTTGGGAAAGGCCAGATCCTTGGCGCCGAGCATCATCGGCAACAGGAAATTGCCCAGCACCGCCGGGATGCCGGGGATGATGAAAAAGAACACCATGACGACACCATGCATGGTGAACATTTTGTTGTAAGTATCGGCGTCCAGCAAATCGTTATCCGGCTTCAGAAGTTGCAAACGCACGGGGACAATGGCCAGGCTGCCCAAAAAGAACATCACGGTAATCGAGATCAAATACAGAATGGCGATGCGCTTGTGATCGGTGGTGAGCAGCCACGAGCGCACGCCGAACTGGACGTTCAAATAGTTCACAGGCTTGCTTGCCGGCTCGGCCGGGCGGCTCGACGGCTCGGCAATGACCGTACTCATGGCGATTTCCCCTTCTTCTTTTCCAGAACCGGATTGAGCGGCGGGTCAGCGTTTTCCGTGCGCGGCGGCGTCTGGCCATGTTGGAGCGACTTGATGAAGGAGATCAGTTGCAGCACTTCCTCCTCATTGACCTGGCCAAGATACGACGGCATGATCGGCTTGAAACCGGCCACGACCTTGGCGTCTGGGTACAAGATCGACTCGCGCAAGTACGTCTCATCAATGCGGACGGTGGCGCCATTTTCGAGCGTGACGTTGTTCTGAAAAATCCCTTCCAGGAGCGGGCCGCGAGCGCTCGAGTCGCTGTTGTGGCAGGTCGAGCACTGCAACTTCATGAACAGCTTGCGGCCTTCGCTCGCCGGGCTGCCGTCGACGCCCTGGCTCAACCAGGTCTGATATTCGTCTCTCTCCATGACGATGACTTCGCCGATCATCTTGGCATGGTTGGTGCCGCAGTATTGCGAACAAAACAGGTGATAACGGCCTGGCTTGGTGGCCTGAAACCAGAGCGTCGTGTAGCGGCCGGGCAGCACGTCCATGTGAACGCGAAAGGCCGGCACGAAGAAACTGTGTATCACATCTTCGGAAATCATGCTCAATTTGACCGCGCGGCCGACGGGGACGTGCAGTTGATTGATCTCACGCTGGCCGCCCATGTGCTGCATCTTCCACATCCATTGCCGGCCGACGACATGGACTTCCATCACGTCATCGGGCGGCCGTGCCCAGCTGAAATAAAGCTGCACTCCCCAAACGAAGAAAACCATCATGAATGCCAGCGGAATCAGGCTCCAGGTCAACTCCAGTTTGAGCGAACTGGCGACCGGTTTGGGCAAATCGTTCGCGGTGCGGCGGCGATAGCGGATGGCGAAGGTAACTAACAAAACCCCAATGAGAACGGCGAAGAAGCCGCAGACGGTGACGATGAAAGTCAACAAGGAGTCCACGGCGCTGGCGTGCGTCGAGGCCTGTTCGGGCAATAATGGAATTTGCGCAAACATGGCTCATCCCGGGGTGGTCGAAGTAATAGTTTGCAGTTTGCGCCGTTCGCGGCGCCATGCCCGCACGACAAAAAAAGTCATTCCCAAAACCGTCAGTACGCCCGCCAAGCGCATGAGCCGCATTGTCATCAGGGTATAAGTGCCGGTGACGGGGTCGTAAGTGAAACACAAAAGCCGCAGCGGTCTGACCACGGGCGAACCGATTTTGCCCGCGGAACTGTCTTCTAGACCGAAGCGCAGTTCCTTGGCCGGGAACTGAATGCCATAGAAATAGCGGGACAGGGTGCCGTCGGGCGTCAGCATCATGATGCCGCTGCCGTGGGCGAATTCGTCGTGCCGGGCGTCATAGGCGTATTTGAAGCCGACCGCGTCGGCCAAACGTTTGATGGCCTGCTCCTCGCCGGTCAAAAAATGCCAGCCGTTGGCGGCGCCGGGCCGACCGTATTGCTGGACATAGGCTTCCTTTTTTGCAGCCGCGAGTTCGGGTTGTTCACGCGGATCGATGCTCACCGTGACGACCGCGAACTGATCGCCGATCTCGTAATCGATTTGCCGCAGGCCGCTCACCAGGCCGTTAAGGACCATCGAGCAAAGTCGCGGGCAACGATAATAAGCCAGCACCAGGATGACCGGTTTCTTGCCGAAATAATCGCTCAGCGTCACCGATTTGCCTTGTTCATCGCGGAAGACAAGATCGAGCGGAATTCTGTCGTTCAAATGCTGCTCGATACCGATGTTTGGCGCGGGTTCGGCCGGTTGAGCTTGCGCCAGTGTCGCGCAAAGCAGCAACATTCCCAGAGGCAACACATGCATTCGCATTATCGTTTGCCTCCTTTGGCCGGCGCCACTTCGACTCCGTGGGTCTTGGCTAAGTCCGGGTTAGCCAGCAAGCGCATTGCCTCCTCAATCGGAATGCGAACTTGGTCGCTCTTGGCATCGACCCAGCCATAGCTATTCAATGTCGCGTCTTCTTCCTTGCGGAACGTGTTCAAATCCTTGCTTTCATCGACTTGCAATTGCGGCGCGGGCACCTTGCTGAAATTCTTGGGCCGTTCCTTGGCGGCAAGGGCTGGCAATTCGGGATCGCTTCGGTTCGTGCTGGCGCGCAGGGCATCGAACATCCACAAACAGATGCTGTGGGCCACCAGGCCCAGCAAAATAATTCCAATTCCCATCACGGCGATGGGCCAAATTTTGGCATCGCTGGCTTCGTAATGCACCTCGGCATTCTCGGCCGGCGCCGGTTGCTCAGACATGTTGCAATGCCTCCTCGCCGAAGGATTCATGATGCACTGGCAGCATAGGGCGCTGCTGGATTTGCCACACAAAGACCGCCAGCCACAATCCGCCCATGCCGGTCAACGCGGCGACATCCATCCAGTCCAGCCAAAACACCCTGGGCGAAAACGCCGGGGCGATCATCCAAAACTGATGTGCGAAGCTCATGGCTGCCACAGCGAGGGCCACGATCCTCAACTTGGCTGGGTTGCGTTTGATGTCTCTGGAAAGCAGCATCAGAAACGGCAAAATGAAATTGAACACCGCCAGCGCCACGGCGATCCAAATCCAGCCGCCTTCCGATCTGGCCACGTAATAAGAAATTTCCTCGGGCAAGTTGCCGGACCAGATCAGCAAGAACTGCGAAAACACGACATAAGTCCACAACATCACGAATGCCAGCAACAAGTTGCCGAGGTCGTTCCACAGCGCGGGGCCGGCCAAATCGGCTAATGGCTTTCGCGTGGCCAGGAAAGTGGCGGCGGCAATGGCGACGGCCAGCGCCGGCAGCATTTGGCTTAACGCCACGACAGGCCCGAAGATCGTCGAATACCACTTGGCGTCCAGCGACATCACCCAATCGACAGCGGCGAAAGTTACTGTCAATCCATAAAGAATCAAACCGGGACCACTAAAGGTTTGGGCACGCCGGGCGTATGCCGCATCGCCGGTCTGATCGTGAGCCGCTGACCAACGATTGAGTAAATACATCACGACAAGCCAAATGGCGAAATACAATGCTGCACGTGCGCAGAAGAACGGCACTTCGTAGTAGGCCTCCTGCTCGTGCGGTATTTCATGAGGCCCGCCGGATTGGGCCCAAGGATAATTCTGAGCCAGGCCCAATAGCAGCGGCAAAAACAAAACCGCCATCAACGGCAACGTACGGCTCGACGCCTCCAACATGCGCCGAATGCCAAAGCCCCAAACGCCGCCCGTCAAATGATGCAGCATCAACAGTGCCAGGCTGCCCAGTCCGAACGCTAGGCAGGCATTAAACGCCAGCAGCCAGGAATGGAAAAACTGCGCCGGTTGCCAAATAGCGCCCAAGGCGCAGGCGCCCAACCCGGCGCCTGCAACCGCCAAGGCCCAACGCTGTACGGGGCGTGCCTCGACCCATTCCCATCGGGTGGCAATGCTCATGGCTGTTTCCCCCGACTTTTCTGCAAACGCTGCTTTTCTGGTTCATTGGCAACATCCGCCAAGTTCGCCGATTGGCTCAGTTGCAAGGCGCGGACATATGCGATGATGGCCCAGCGGTCGTCCGGCGGAACCTGGCTGGCGTAATCGGGCATGGCGCCGAAGCCGTGGGTGATGACCTCGAAATAATAGCCAACCGGCGCTTTGGTCAGTTTCACGTCGATGCCGCGCAGCTTAAAACCGCGCGACAGGTCGGTGTGCAGATTGGGCGGCGCTGTGAAGCCGCGTTGCACTACTACGCCTTTGCCGTTGCCGACGCGGTCATGGCACATGGCGCAGTAAATGTTGTAACGCTCCTGGCCGCGGTGCAGCATTTTCTCCGTGATCGGTGCGGGAAACGTATCCACGTAGATTGATAACTCGATACTGGCAACACTGGCTGCACCCAACGGATCGGCGGGCAACTTGCCCACCAGCGCGGCGGCCTTTTCCCAGCCGATGATTTCGACTGGTTTCTTGCCGGAGACCGCTTGATAATCGCGGTGAATCGTACCGGGCACCAAGGGCCGCGCTGACAGTCCGTCCGGAAAGAGCGTGCTGGGTTGCAATGGGCGATACGCGGGCTGGCGTGCCATTTCTTGTTGGCAGCCGGCCAGGCATAAAACCAGTATTGCTAGCAGTTTTTTGGTCATGGCGTTTTCACTAAGCCGGAAGCGGCATTAGTGCTCCACCTCCGTCACTTCACGAGGTTGCAAGCTCCGCAGGAAATCCTTGGATTTCTCCCTGTCAAACAATGGGTCATCCGCTTCCAGACATAAGAAAAAACGATCACGCGTCGCCAATGCAAAACGGGGCACGTTGAACACCGGGTGATACGGCATCGGTAAACCATTCAAGGCCAACATGCCCAGCACCGCGAAAAGGGCTGCCCCCAACACCGTCAGCTCGAAAATAATCGGCACAAAGGCAGGCCAGCTATTGAACGGCCGGCCGCCGACGTTGAGCGGATAGCTGATCACCGCCGAGTAATACTGCATGCCCCAGCCGGTGAGGCCGCCCAGAATGCCGCCGATCAGCACCAACAGCGGCAGTTTGGTTTTGCGAAACCCCAGCGCCTCGGTCAGCTCTTCGATGGGAAACGGTGCATAGGCATCCATGCGGCGATAACCCACGTCATGAGCCGTGCGTGTCGCCACCACCAAGGCGTTGGCGTCGTCGAACTCGGCAAGCAAGCCGTAAATCGGCGGCCGGGGCTTCATGGCGTTTCCTCCTTTACCTTCGCTTCCGGCAGGAGTGTCCGCATTTCAAAGATCGAAATCATCGGCAAGAAGCGAATGAACAGGAACAACAGCCACAGGAACAAACCAATGGTGCCGATATAGGTCGCCCAATCCCAAAAGGTCGGGTAGTAGTTGCCCCAGGAGGAAACCAGATAATCGCGGGACAAACTGGTGACCACGATGACATAACGCTCCGCCCACATGCCGATGTTGACCGCGAAGGCAACCACGAACAGGACCATCGTGTTTTGCCGCAGGCTTTTGACCCACAGGATTTGCGGGGCGATGCAGTTGCAGCCGATCAGCAGCCAGTACCACGGGGCGTAGTCGCCGAACATGCGGTTGACCGTGACATACTGCTCGAAGCCATTGCCGCTGTACCACGACATGAAGACTTCCATGACATAGCCGTAAGTGACCATGAGGCCGGTTGCCAGCAGGATTTTGGCCATGTTGTCCAGGTGGCGAATGGTGATGAAATCCTGGAGGCCGTAAACGGCCCGGATTGGGATCGCCAGCGTCAGCACCATGGCGAAGCCCGCGAACAAGGCCCCGGCCACGAAATACGGAGGAAAAATTGTCGAATGCCAGCCGGGCACAATCGCCACGGCGAAGTCGAAACTGACGACAGTATGGACCGAAACAACTAACGGTGTCGCCAGGCCGGCGAGCAACAAGTAAGCGGTTTCATAACGGTGCCAGTGTCGGGCCGAACCGCGCCAGCCCATTGCCAGGATGCCGTAAACAACGCGGCCCACAACCCTGGTGGAACGGTCGCGCAGCGTCGCCAGGTCGGGAATCAAACCGATGTACCAGAAAAGCAGCGACACCGTGAAATACGTGGACACCGCGAACACGTCCCACACCAGCGGGCTGCGCCACTGCGGCCACATGTCCATCGTGTTGGGATAAGGCACCATCCAGTAGAAATACCAGGGCCGGCCCATGTGAATGAGCGGAAAGAGGCCGGCGCAAGCCACCGCGAACAGCGTCATCGCCTCCGCGAAACGATTGATCGACGTCCGCCATTTCTGGCGCAACAGCAGCAAAATCGCCGAGATCAACGTGCCGGCGTGGCCAATGCCGATCCACCAGACGAAGTTGACAATCGCGAAACCCCAGCCGACGGGAATGTTGATGCCCCAAATGCCTACGCCCGTGAACAGCAAATAGGCGATGGCGAAATGAAGCACCAGCACCAGGAGAAACGTCACGCAGAAACCGATCCACCAGCCGCGCGGCGTCTTGCGCGTTTGGACGATGGCGCTGATCTTGTCCGTGACGGTGCCGAACGTATGGCCGGGGCCGATGATCGGCACCGCACCGTCGCTTGTTGACATCAGGCCTGGGGACAGTTCGTCCGCCATTGCGTGAACCTCGAACTAGGTAGGACGGCCTTCCCAGGCCGTCCGGGACGGGCTGGGAAGCCCGTCCTACGTGGGCGGCATCTCGGTGTTAGGGTTTTTCAACGCGGCCAGGTACGTCGTGCGCGGCCGCGTGTTAAGTTCATCCAACAACGCATAGTGCAAAGGCTCATTTCGCAGCCGCGCCGCTTGAGCGTTGGTGTTTTTCAAATCGCCGAAGACAATCGCACCGGCCGGGCACGCGGCCTGACAGGCGGTAACGACTTCACCATCGAGGATTGTCCGATCCTGAAGCTGTGCGGCAATCTGGCCGCCGCGAATCCGCTGCACGCAGTAGGTGCATTTCTCCATCACGCCACGGCTGCGGACCGTGACTTCGGGATTGCGCATCAGCCGCAGGCTCTCGGTCGTGAAATCGGCGTATTGCAGGAAATTGAAACGCCGTACTTTGTAGGGACAGTTGTTCGAACAATAACGGGTGCCGACGCAGCGATTGTAAACCATGTCGTTGAGGCCGTCGTCACTGTGGACCGTCGCCGCGACCGGGCAGACCAGTTCGCACGGAGCGTTTTCGCAGTGCTGACACATCACGGGTTGAAAAAAAGTCCGCGGATTGGCCGGGTCGCCTTTGTAATAGGTGTCGATGCGCAGCCAGTGCATGGCACGGCCGCGTTGAACTTGTTCCTTGCCGACGACCGGAATGTTGTTCTCCGCTTGGCACGCGACGACACAGGCGCTGCACCCGGTGCAAGTATTAAGGTCAACGACCATGCCCCACTGGTTGCCGGGGTGTTGATGCTCGGCTTCGTCGTAAAGCGACAGCCGATGCACGTGCGGCATCTGCGGTGGATTTTGCACCGTGCCGGAATGGACAAGCGTGCGGTCGTTAGGAAGCAAATGATGGTGCTGCGTGGTGGCCAGGCTGTGTTGGCGACCTGTGATTTGCACTCCCACAGTTGTGGCGAACCAGCGGGCATTGGCCATGCGCAATTTGTAAGCGTTGAAGCCGACGCCATTGCCGACGCGGCCGGCGGCTGTTCGACCGTGCCCGAGATGGACGGTTACCGCATTGTCCGCATGGCCTGGCAGCACCCATAACGGTCCTTCTACCTCGGCGCCGCGAAAATTCAATTTCACCACTTTTTCGTTGGCCAATTCCGGCCGGTCGGCGGAGGCGAAGCCAAACTTGACCGCCGTTGCAGGGCTGATGTAAACCGCGTTGTCCCAGGTGAGTTTCGATAACGGTCGCGGCAACTCCTGGAGCCAACCGTTATTGGCGAAGCGGCCATCGTAAAGCGCCGGGTCGGCGCGGAAATCGAGTTCCAATCCATCCCCCGGAGTTGGGCCGGGCGGCGCAATCCAGTTATCGCTCAGAGTCACAGTTTTTCCGGGCAGCTTGGTGCCGGCGACAACACCGTCGCGCAATGCTTTTTGCCACCAGGTTTCAAAACCTCCCGTGAAAGCAGGCAACAGGCCCTGGCGATCCCATTCGGCCCGAATCTCCTGGTTTGACGGATTCGCGGAGTTGAACAGACTGCCCCAATAGTCACGCACAATGCCGTAACCGGAGCGGTCTTGGTTGGCGGTGTCGCCCTGAGGAACTCCATGAAGCGCAATACTGGCCAACAATTCGGACGCGGTTTTGCCGTCGTGCAACGGCGCGATTAACGGCTGAACGAACGACACCGTGCCATCATGGGATCGGGTGTCTCCCCAAGATTCCAGGAAATGGGCCTCGGGAATATGCCAGTGGCAATGCTGAGCCGTTTCGTCGCGGTAAAGTCCCAGATGAATGCGCAATGGGACCCGGTTCATGCGGTCTGCGAATCTCAAATCGGCCGGGGCTGTGTAAACGGGATTGCAGCCAAGGACCAACAATGCGTCGATGCCTTCGGGCGATTCCATCGCGTCCGCCAGTTCGCGCAGCGAGCCGCCTTCCGGCGGTGGATACGCAGGTGATGCGGTGTAGGTCACCGTGCTGCCGACATTGCCCAAGAATGCGTTAATGGCGTGTGCAATGGCATGTACAAGCGGTGTTTGCCGGTCACCGGTGATTACCAAGCAACGCCCGCGATGCTGGGTAAGATCGCTGGCCAAGACATCAATCCAATTGGTAGGCACTGGTGCAGTCGCAGTACCAGCTAGCCTGCCAAATCGCTGCGCATCGAGTTTCGCCGCCAGTGCGCGGGCAAATGCTTCGACATCCACGGATCGCAGCGGTAAACGATGATCGGCAATCGAGCCGGTG